>DASYUH010000084.1 GCA_036001465.1 Candidatus Polarisedimenticolia bacterium | reverse complement strand
CCACCCCACGCTCCCCGCGCCGAGGCTGAAGAACGCGGGTGCGCCCATCCCGCCGCTCTTCTCGCGACAGGTGAAGACGCCGTGACCGAACTCGCCGCCCACGACGAAGGCCCCCTTCTTGATGCCGGGGAAGACCCCGATACACTCCGCCCGTTCGAGCAACTCCCTCGGGATCCCCCTGTCCGGCGCGCTGACGCTCATCGAGAGGACCTCTTCCGCCGATCGAAGGACCTTGACCTGATATCCGTCCCCCGCCGCCGCCAAGGGCGTGGCGACGAGAAACGCGACCACCGCTGTCAGAAGATTCCGCATCGTCGTCTCCTTTCTCGCTCTCACCTCGAGCGCTGGCCGGAGCCGCTCGCTCTTAGATAGGCAAGGCCCATGCCAATCCAGAGTGGATCGAGGTTAATCGTTCAGAGGCAACACTTCGGCGAGGAATTCCGGCCGCGAGCGACGTCGCGAGCCGGTCGATCCCGTCCACTCACGTGGACGATACGAGCCTCTCCGAGTATTCGGCCTGGCTCCCGCGGCTACCGGCGCACCAGAGGCTCGATGCCGGCGGCGCGCTCCTGTTGCTGCAGCTTCCACATGCGGGCGTAGTGGCCTTCGGCGCCGAGCAGCTCGGCGTGGCTGCCGCGCTCGACGATGCGGCCGGCGTCCATGACCAGGATCTGGTCGGCGCCCATCACCGTCGACAACCGGTGCGCGATCACCAGCGTCGTGCGCCCGATCTGGATGCGGTCCAGCTCCGCCTGGATCGCCTTCTCCGACTCGGAGTCCAGCGCCGAGGTGGCCTCGTCGAAGATCAGCATGGCCGGATTCTTCAGGAGCGCGCGGGCGATCGCCACGCGCTGCTTCTCGCCGCCGGAAAGCTTCAGGCCACGCTCCCCCACCTGCGTCTCGTAGCCGTCCGGAAGCGCGACGACGAAGTCGTGGATGTGGGCGGAGCGGGCGACGGCCTCGACCTCGTCCCGGGTCGCGTCCGTCCGGCCGTACTGGATGTTGTAGAAGATCGTGTCGTTGAAGAGGACGGTGTCCTGGGGGACGATGCCGATGGCGGCGCGCACCGAGGCCTGCGTCAGCTCGCGCACATCGCGGCCGTCGATCCGGATGTGCCCGCCGTCGACGTCGTAGAAGCGGTACAGCAGCCGCGCCAGAGTCGACTTGCCGGAGCCCGAGTGGCCCACGACGGCGACGGTCCCGCCGGGGGGAATCTCGAAATCCACCCCCTGCAGTATGTGCCGGCGCGGATCGTATCCGAAGCGCACCTCCTCGAAGCGCACCCGCGGACGGTGGGCGACCAGGGGAACGGCGCCGGGCGCGTCCTGGATGTCCGGTCGCTCGTCGAGAAGACGGAACAGCCGCTCCATGTTCGTCAGCGACTGCGTGACCTCGCGGTACATCATCCCCAGGAAGAACAGCGGCGAGGAGAGCTGCAGCAGATAGGCGTTGACCATCACCAGGTCGCCGACGGTCAGCGTCCCGGCGACGACGCCGGCGGCGGCGCGCCACATCATCGCGGTGACGCCGACCGCGACCACGACGGTCTGGCCGAGGTTGAGCACCGCGAGGCTCTTGTACGACATGACCGTCGTGTCCTCGAGGCGGCGGAGGTTCTCGTCGTAGCGGGCGGTCTCGTGGGCTTCGTTGTTGAAGTACTTGACGGTCTCGTAGTTGAGGAGTGAATCGACGGCGCGCTCGTTGGCGCGCGTGTCGGCCTCGACGGCGGCCCGGTAGAACCGATTCCGCCACTCCGTGACGGAAAAGGTCCATGTCCCGTAGACGGTGAGCGTGGCCAGGATGATCAGGGCGAAGCCCCAGTCGCAGGTCCAGACCACGACGCCTGTGACCAGCAGGACCTCCAGCGCGGTCGGCAGGATGGTGTACAGCGTCCAATCGAGCAGATCGGAGATCGCCGTGCTGCCGCGCTCGACGTCGCGGGCCACGCCGCCCGTGCGCCGGTCGAGATGAAATTTGAGGCTCAGCCCGTGCAGGTGGCGGAAGACCTTGACGGTGATCTGCCGCGAGGCGCGCGCCATCACCCGGGCGAACACGACCTGCCGGAGCTCGGTGAACATCGAGACGCCGATGCGTGCGGCGCCGTAGGCCAGGAGCAGCGCCACCGGCAACAGCGCCGGGCGCGGCGCGACGCCGAGGATGTCGACGATCCTCTTGAGCGCGATAGGAACGAGCAGGTTCGCCAGCTTGGCGCCCAGGATGAGGCCGAGCGCGAGAACGATGCGGCCGACGTAGGGGCGAAGATAGGGGACGAGCTCGCGGACCACGGCGAGGCCGCCGCGGCCCCCGGCGGCTCGCGCCACCGGTGTGGCGCCGTGGCCGCTCGGCTCGGCTGGAGTGGAGCTCTCGTCCGTCATGTCGCGGACTATGTATCACATCGGCGGGGGCGTCGTGCAGGAGTCAGGCGTTGCGCCAGGAGTGTGTCGGCGACACAGCACGGGCGGCGCACGCCACCGGAGGCAGTGGGGGCGCGCGCCGCCCGGAGGCGTACGGGTTCAGCCGCCGATCGAGAGCACGACCTCCTTGCCCTTGAAGATGTCCGGGTCGAGGATCACCACCCGGGCGCTGCTGAAGTCCTCGGCGGTTTCGATGGAGAAGTCCCGGCCTTCCTGAAAGACCGGCGGCAGCAATCGCACCGAGCGAATCTGGTCGAGGCCGTAGCTCTGCGGGATGAGGTCGATGTTGTTCCCCGCCCTCAGATCCAGCGACTCGTCGAATTGAACCCCCTGCACGTCCTGCAGGCGCTTCAGCACCGGGCTCAACACCCCCTGGCCCCTCAGACTCACATCGCTGGCGGCGTGGTAGAAGAGGCTGTTCTGCCGGGTGGCGAGATCGCTCTCGAGCTCAGTCTTGACGCGCTCGAGGTTCGCGGCTTCCGCCTGGGCCGTGTCCCGCTCCCTGATGAGCTTGCGCTGGTTGGCCCGACGGACCCGGATCGGCGTCTGGCCGGCATCCCCCTGCGTCACGTAGGTGCGGAAGGTGTCCTGCTGGGGATCATAGAAGAACCAGACCTTGTTGCCCGCCAGCAGCTCGTCGGTCTGATCGACCTGGCTCAGCAGCGACTTGGCCTTGGCCTCGTCCAGGCTGGCCTCGCCGGTCAGGTAGGCCATCGCAAGCAGCTCGTGCCTGTCGCCGCGCTTCGCCACGACGAACTTGTCGGGCAGGCTCTGCTCGAGGTGCGCCACCTTCTCCTGCAGCTCCCGGATGCTGTCCCGGTCCGCGATGATTTTCTGCAGGAGCGCCTTGTACGAGATGTCCTTCTCCTGCTCGACGAGCGCGTTGAGGACATCCCGCTGCTCGGGGTTCAGATCCTGGGTGAAGATTTCGCTGAACTGGAGCGTCCGCTCCCCCGGCTTGCGAGAGGCGTTGAAGACTTCGATCCGTTTCATCATGGTGCCCGAGGTCTTGTCGATCTCGGTTCGATCTTCCTGGAGCTGACTCAGCAGCTCATCGGTGGTCTTTGCCGAGCCCGGCCCCGGTCTCGCGCAACCGAGCGCTCCGAAACCGATCGTGGCGACGATCGCCACGGCCACGAGGCCCGCGCGCGCCATGCCGGCCGGACACTTCCCACCGTCGGTCAGGATGGTTCTTCTGTGGTTCATGACGCCTCCAGCGGTTCACGTCCCGCAATAGATCGTTTTGTATGAGCCAGATAGCAGGATTTGTGCCACTCGTCGCCGCCGGACGCTGAGGCCACAGCCGGCGTCGACCTGTGAGCACTCTCACGCGCAACGTACCGCTGCGCAAGCGGTTGCATGCAAAGGAGTCCGGCGCGCCGCGACTGGATCCCCGCACGCCCGCCCTGCGATTGCCGCCCGACGGGCGCCGCGAAGCGAGTGTCGGCTTCACAGTACGCCTGTCGTCCGCCATAGATGACAGCGGCGGAGTCCATCCACTCCGTGAGGGGATCATTTTCTGCGCCCTCGCTTTCACCGCTTCCTCCGCCGCGCCGCCTCCCGGCTTTGACACGGAAACTCTGTGGAGCGGATTCGACGGCTGGCCGTGGACGCATTCGGCAACAACCAAATCGTGTGGGCCGAGGGAACCGGCATTATCACCGGCGGAGGAAGCTGGTACACGAGGACTTTTTGCCGAGGAAGTCGAGTTGGATGGCTTCGTAGCCTCGCGGGCGCGGGGACCCGCCCATGTTCCGTCGGCCGATCACCCGGACAAGGCGAAATCGAAGCCGAATTCGAAGGCACAGGCACCCTCAACCTGAGAACGGACGACCTCAAGCCCGGCCGTTTCGTCCTGACAGTCCTGATGCCCAACGGCCAGGACGTCGCTGGCGGCTCGTCCTGCGATCCTCCCAATCAGGGAACGTTCGAATTCATCCAGGCAGACAGCCGCCGGTCTGCTCGTTGCCGCTCGAGTCCCTACCCCCAGCTGCCCTTGTGTGGAGTCAGAGCGCGAACGAGATCGTAGCGCGAGTCCCGCGCCTTCCTGTTGGAGACGGACGGAGCCCCCGCGCCTTTACGGCGGCGTCGGACAGGCGAGCGTGTTCGGCACGACGAATCCCGACGAGGCGCGGTGCAGGATGCTCTCGCCGCAGAAGTTCTCTCCTGTCACCAGGTAGTACCACGCCGTGCCGAGAGGCGGGATGCCGCGGTCGGTGCACACCAGGGGCCCGTCGCCGAAGACGTTGTCGCTCTCGAAGCAGGCCTGATCGTACGGCGAGGCGGGAAGGCGGCTGCCGAGCAGGGTGCGCGGGATCGTGCCGCGGTACGTGTTCCAGAGCGCGGCGTCCGGCGTCGCCAGCCATCTCAGGGTGAGCGCGTCGGAGAACAGGGCGTCGCCGACTTCCTGCGGCTGCACCGGCGTGGCGACGCAGCCCGATAGCGGATTGCACGAGTCGATGGTGCAGGCGACGCCGTCGTCGCAAACGCGGGCGCCGCCCCCGGCGCAAACCGGCAGCCCCGCCGGGTCGAGCACGCAGTGGTCGTTCACGGTGCAGGCATTGCGGTCGTCGCAGGTCGCGCCGGTCAGCGGCGCGTAGAGGCAGGCGCCATTGTTGCCGTTGCACGAGTCGCGCGTGCAGGCGTTGCCGTCGTCGCAGTCGAGCGGCTCGTTCAGGCAGACGCCGGTGCGCGCGTCGCAGCGATCGACGGTGCACAGGTTCCCGTCGGCGCACTTCGGCTGGCCGCGGCAGACGATCCCGCCCGTGGCGGTGTCGGAGACACAGGTCTCGCTCTGGGTGCACAGGTTCCCGTCGTTGCAGGTCGCTCCCGGCGTCGGCGTGAAGAGGCAGGCGCCGTTGCGCGGATCGCAGGTGTCGCGCGTGCACGGATTGGCGTCGAGGCAGACGATCGGCTTGAACAGGCACACCCCCGTCGAGGGCTCGCAGCGATCGGCGGTGCACAGGTCGTTGTCGTTGCACACGATCGGCTTGCCGCACGTTCCCGCCTGGCAGGTGCGCCCTTCCGTGCAGGGGTTGTTGTCCTCGCAGATCGTGCCGTCCGGCTCGAACACCGTGAGGCACTGATTGCGCGTCAGATCGCAGAAGTTGCGCGCGCACGGATTGACGCTGGCGCAGTCGGCATCGGAGAAGCACATCTCCTCCGGCCCGAGGTAGAAGCCGACGCGCGGATCGTTGACGCACACCTGGACCGTGGAGGGGAGGACGGTGACCACCGCGTCGCCGTGGCGCACGACGTCGCGCGGATTGCGCGCCGCCGGGCATTGCGGGTGCGGTCCCGGGATCCCCTGCGTCTGGAAGACGTTCTGCGTCTTCTGCGCGATGATGCCCGCGGTGTCGCCCGCGGCGGTCGGCACCCGCACGGCGCAGGCGCCGAGGCTCGATCCCTCGACGATCGTCACGTCGCCCCCGGCGGCGCCTCCGGCGACGGTCTCGAAGCGGATCTTGCCGATCGACACCTGTCCGTTGATCGCCGTGCCGAGGTGATCGAGGCGGAAGCAGAGGCCGGTCGTCTGCCCCGGCGCGGCGTGCACGGCGGGGAAGACCTGGCTGCCGGTGACGCCCGGCACGTTCAGGCCGAGCGTGGCGGGGAGCGGGAACTCGTCCTCCACCTTCGCCACGTCCTTTCCCGTGTCGACGAAGGCGCTCACCGTGGCGCCGGCGCACGTCGCATCGGCGTTCAGCGCGTCGCGCGCGTCGCTCAGCACCTTGCCGGCCGTGCTCGCTCCCTGGAACGGCACGTTGATGCGGCAGAGCGAGCGGGTGCTGCCGTTTCCCACCTGCACGCTGGCGATCACGTCGAACGATCCGAGAACCGGCGCCGCCTCGGTCCCTCCGGCGAACTTGCCGAGTCCGGCCGCCGGCGAGGTGCCGGATGCCGGCGTCGTCGCCGACTCGGACGCGGGCGCGCCACCCGGCGGAAGTGACGCCAGGGCGCCGGCGTCACCGTCGAGGCCGAGCAGCGACAGGAGCGCGGAGGGGGGCTCGGCGAGCGTCGGGCAGCCGTTGATGTTGTGGAAGCCCACCTGTCCTGCGCAGTTCACCAGCACGGCGCTGAGCGGGTTCCCCGCCTGGTTGCACTCGGAGATGTCCGCGCCTCCGACGCAGCTGTCCCCCTGCGGCGTGTTCAGGCAGGCCCAGGCGACCTCGTGGTCCTCCCACCACGAATTCTTGTCGGTGACGAGGACGCCGTCCTCCACGGAGATGTTGCCGCCGTTCGCGTCGACCGTGCCGGAGGCGCACACCGAGCCGTCGTGCCGGATGACGTACATGGTGCACGGCGTCCCGTCGGGGACGAGGAAGTTGTGGCCGTACATCGGCACGTCCCAGATCATGCCGTTCACCCACCCCTCGTAGTTGCTCAGGAACGGGCGGCTGAGGACGAAGGCGGAGCGGCCGTGCGTCGCGGCATAGATCCGGCCGCGATCGTCATCGATCGAGAACTGGAAGACAGGCACTTCCTTCGGCATGCCGGCGTTGACGCGGAACCAGCTCCCGCCGGAGTTCTCGCTCTTGAACACGCCGCGGTCGGTGCCCAGCCACAGACGTCCCGGATCGTCCGGCTCGATGGCGATGGTGTTCGCCGGAATGCCGTTCAGGGCCGAGGTGGACGCCGTCTTCGACCACGATCCGCCGCCGGTCGTCGTCTTGTACGTATGCATCCCCGATGAGAAGCCGGAGAGCGTCAGGTAGGCAGTGTCCTGCTGCGTCGGGTGGACGGCGATCCAGGTGACCGGCTCGCCGGAGAGGCCGGTCGTCTTCTCCGGCCAGCACGACTGCTGGGTGCAGGCGCTGTCGGTGACGAAGACATCGCCGCCGTAGTAGCCGAGATAGATCCGCTCCTGGTTGCCCGGCGCCACGCCGATCGCCGTGATCACGTCCTGGCCGCCGTAGATCTCCGGCTGCGCCGAGTTGCTCAGCACGGGGCTGATCGCCGTCCAGGTGTCGCCGTCGTTGTCGCTCATGTAGAGCCGGTTGGTGCCGAAATAGAGACGATGGTCCGGCCCGGGCCCCTGCACGAACGGCGGATAGAAGGCGCGCGGCTCCGTCGGCGCGATTGTCCCGGCGATGTTCTCCCAGACGGTGCCGCCGTCCGTCGAGCGCAGCGGCTCGAAGGTCTTGATGACGTTGTTCCCCTGCTCGTGGCTCGTGTTCGAGGTGATGTACATCCACATGGCGTCGTCGGCGTCCATGATCGAGTAGCCGCCGTCGCCGCAGCAGTTGAGCTGGTCCCACTGCCTCGTGCCGGTCCATAGCGAGCCGCCGTTGTCCTGCGCCCCGCCGAGGAGGCGATCGCTGAGAGCGGACGAGCCGATCCCCTGGAACTGCGTGATCTGCAGATCGTCGTTCGCCGGTGTCCAGGACGATCCGGAGTCGGTCGAGTAGGAGAATCCGCCGTCCGAGACCTCATAGGCGACGTTGGCGTCGGTGGCGTGGAAGAGGATCTGCCGGTGATCAAGATGCGTCGTGCCGACGATCGTGTTGGTGTCGCTGTCGCTGAACGTGATCCCGCCGTTGTCCGAGGCGCACAGGTGCAGGCCGCCCAAGAAGACGGTGTCGGGATCGGACGGGTGCACGGCCAGGCCGTGCGTGTAGCGCGAGTACACGGCGGGGCAGCCGATGGTGTCGTCGGGGTTGGCCGCGCCGTCGCTCTTCAGATCCCACAGCTGGCCGCCGTTCGTCGAGCGCATCACCGTCGGCGTGCAGGCGTCGAAGAGCGGCTCGGGACAGTGACCGAGCGTGACGTAGATCGTCTGCGGGTCGCCGCGGTAGAGCGCGATCTCCACGTGATCGAAGCCGGCGCCGTTGACGCTCGGCATGTCGCCGGTCGTGCCGGCGCACACCGTCTCGCCGGTGCCGTCGCTGAAGGGACACCAGCTGGCGCCGCCGTCGCTGCTCTTGAAAACACCGCGCTCGGCGAAGCCGGCGTACAGGATGTCGTTCTGCTGGTCGAGCTCGAGATCCGTGGGCTTCGCCCCCACGGCGCCGGGGACGGTCAGCTTCGCCCAGGTCTGGCCGTTGTCGCTCGACTTGTAGATGCCGTAGCCGCCGGGCGCGGGCTCGGGCGCGGTGACGGTTGACTCCGAGGCGGAGGCGGTCACGCCGCTCGACAGCGTGATGTAGATCACCTGGCTCTGTCCCGACGTGTCCTCGTCGAGCACGACGTTGAAGATCGAGCCGTGCGTGAAGTCGTAGAGCGGGCCGCCGTCACGCAGGTCCCAGTCGACGCCCGGGACCGTCCCCGACGCGAGCGTGCCGACCATCAGCCCGCCGCCGTAGTAGGTGTTGCGGCGGATCGCGTTCTCGCCCGTCCCGGCGTAGATGGTGTCGCAGCCGTTCACGTCGCAGCCGGCCAGCGCCAGGGCGCCGATCGCCATGAACCGCTCATGGTCCGACATCGCGCGCCACGTCGTGCCGAGATCGGTCGTGTGCCAGACGCCGCCGTTCGCCGTACCGACCCAGACGTCGGAAGAGTCGAAGGGATTCGCTGCGATCGCCGAGGCACGCCCGGCCCACCCTCCGGTGAAGAACTGTCCCGGGCTCGCGAGCGGCGCCGGGCCGATCGGCAACCAGTCGGTCCCTTCGATGACGTCTCCGAGAGCGAGGTGGCCGGAAGCGGAGCAAACAAGGACCAGGGCAGCGATCAGGGCGGAAGTCCTGACCGCGCTGGGCGATTTGCGCATGGGTCACCTCGTGCCGTGGCGGAACGCGGCGTCGTGGCGGGAGCGGTCGGGCGCGATCGATCCCGCACGTTGGTGCGACTGTTCAGGTGAACCCGCTTTTATCCGAAGTTGGATGCGATGTCAATGCAAGAAGAAGAGGTCGCGAAGACCTCTTCCCGGGCACCGGAAGCGGTCCGCCTGAAGGAAGCGGAGCTCGAGACTGAAGACCGGTCTCCAACTTCATCGAGTTCATCGCGGACGGGCGGGGTAGCAAAACGCTGGGTGAAGCTGCGGTCTCGACGCTTCAAGCGGGTTCGAATTCTTTGCATTGGTGGAGGCGGCGGGAGTCGAACCCGCGTCCGGTGAAGACAGGCGCCGGGCGTTCGCCTCCGTGGTCAGCCTCTTCCATCACGGCCAGTTCAGTCCCGGGGACTGGCCGGGAGGGGACTGGATCGCCACGAGGACCCCGCCCCTGAAAGTCAGGACCGCCCGCGTGCGGGAGGCGAGGAACTCCTCGAAGCTGCGGGCGCGGGCGCCGCGCTCCCGCGCCTCCGTATAGACGCGCAGCTCCGCCGGGCGCGGGCGCCGTCCGACCGTCCATGCGACCGCACCGTCCTGTCCGGCTGCCGGCCCCCGGACCAGGACCAGGCGCCCCACCGCCTCCTCCGCCTGCTCTTCGGTCATGCCGACGAACGGCTCGCCCAGGAAGACCTTCCCGGCGACGTCGGCAGAGAGATCGGGCCAGCGGTCGCGCAGCCGGCGCACCCCTTCCTCGAGCGCCCTTCCCCACGCCGGAGTGGTGACGAAGTCGGCCGCCAGTTGCGCCGTCGTGGCCGTGTAGCGGGGCAGTTTGCGGACGCCGTAGGACCGCAGCAGTGTGGCGTCGGCCGGGCCCGGCGCCAGGATCGCCCGGTCACCTCCCAGGCTGACCAGGACGACCGACTGGCCTCGAGAAAGATCGACGCTCAGGTTGCCGCTGCCTCGGGTGCGGACCGTGGTGGGGTTGAGGACGTACAGGGTCTCGCCGGCCAAGGCGCGCAGGTCGGTCGCGGGGCTCGCGGCAGCGCCCGACTGGGCGCCCGATGCCGCGCTCCCGCCGGGGGCGGCGAGCACCAGGAGAAGCGCTACGCCTGCCCGAACGCCCGCTTGAACAGAGTGTCCACGTGGCGCAGGTGGTGCCTGAGATCGAAGCACCGATCGAGGTCCTCCGCCTTGAGCCGGGCGGCGATGTCGGGGTCCTTCCCGAGGAGCGTCCTGAAGTCCCCCTTGCCGTCCCGGGCGGCCATCGCCGCCCGCTGGATCCAGCCGTAGGCATCGTCGCGCGTCACGCCCTTGCGGGCCAGCTCGAGCAGCACCGTGCCCGAGAAGATGAGACCGCCCGATTGATCGAGGTTGCGTCGCATCGCCTCGGGGTGGACCACCATGCCGGAGACCACGCGCGTGAAGCGGTGGATCATGTAGTCGAGCAGGATGGTGGCGTCCGGCAGGATGATCCGCTCGGCGGACGAGTGCGAGATGTCCCGCTCGTGCCACAGCGGGATGTTCTCCAGCGCCACGTGCAGGTAGCCGCGCACCATGCGCGCCAGTCCGCTCATCTGCTCGCAGGCGATCGGGTTCCGCTTGTGCGGCATGGCGGAGGAGCCCTTCTGTCCGGCGCCGAACGGCTCCTCGACCTCCCCCACTTCGGTGCGCTGCAGGTGGCGTATCTCGGTGGCGAACTTCTCGATCGACGTCGCGGCGATCGCCAGCGCGCTCAGGTACTCGGCGTGCCGGTCGCGCTGCACGACCTGCGAGGCGATCGGCACCGGCTCGAGCCCCAGGGACCCGAGCGCCGCAGCCTCGACGTCGGGGTCGATGTGCGCGAAGGTGCCGACGGCCCCCGACAGCTTGCCGACCGCCACCCGCCGCCGGGCGGCCGCCAGGCGGTCGATGCTGCGGCGCACCTCGCTGTGCCAGAGCGCCAGCTTCAGGCCGAAGGTCATCGGCTCGGCGTGCACCCCGTGCGTCCGGCCGACCATGACAGAGTCCTTGTGCTCGAAGGCGCGCTTCTTGATGGCGGCCGCCAGCCCCTCCAGCCCCTTGACCAGGAGCTCGGCCGCCTCGATCATCTGCAGGGCCTGGGCGGAATCGACCACGTCGCTGCTGGTGAGGCCGAGATGGATGTACCAGGCGTCCGGGCCGACGTTCTCCGCGACGTTGTTGATGAAGGCGATGACGTCGTGCTGGACGGCCGCCTCGATCTCCTTGACGCGCTTCACGTCGAAGCGCGCCCGGGCGCGGATGTTGGCCGCCGCCTGCTTGGGGATCAGGCCGCGGTCGGCGAGGGCGTCGCAGACCGCCAGCTCGACGTCGAGCCAGCGCTGGAACTTGCGCTCGTCCTCCCAGATGCGGGTCATCTCGGGGCGGGAGTAGCGCGGGATCATCTCAGACCTCGAACCAGGGGGACGGCCCGGCCTGGCCGGCCGGGTGCAGGTCCGGCGATCGCCGCCCGCGGCGATCGAACTCGCGGCGCGCCGCCTTGAGCGCCAGCTCGGGACGGTTGTTGGTGCGGCTCAGGTGCGCCAGGATCACCCGGCCGGTCCGGCCGGTCGCCACGTCGCACAGGAGGGCGGCCGCCGTCTCGTTGTCGAGGTGGCCGTGCCGTCCGAGGACGCGCTCCTTGACCACCATGGGGTACGGCCCCTCCCTGAGCATGCCGACGTCGTGGTTCGATTCCAGCATCAGCAGATCGCAGTCATCGAGGCCCCGGCGCACCGGCTCCGGGTCGTGTCCCAGATCGGTCGCGTAGCCGAAGCGCACCCCGTCGCACGACACCGTGTAGCCGACCGTCTCGACCGCGTCGTGCGGCACGGGAAACGCCTCCACCGTCATCCCCCCCACGACGAACGAGGCGCCGGGCTCGACCGCGTGATGGGCGTGGGCACCGTGCCCGTACGGCCCGGCCTTCTGGAGCCCCGCGGCGCGGAACGTGGCCGGCGTGCAGTACAGCGGCACCCGGTAGGTCTTCGAGAACAGCGCCGCCCCGCGGACGTGATCGGCGTGCTCGTGGGTGACCAGGAGGCCGTCCAGCCGGTGCGGCTCGACGCCGACCGCACGCAGCCGCGCCCCCAGCTCGCGGCACGAGAACCCGGCATCGAGCAGGAGCCGCGTCCCGTCCGCCTCGATGCAGGTCGCGTTCCCGGCGCTGCCGCTCCCCAGAACCGCCACCCGCATCCCGGTCCCCTCGTGACTCGTGGCGCTTCAGGAAGCGCGTCCGGATTGTACCCGATCGTCGGGAGCCGGTCCGAGCAGGGGGCCGGCTTTTGGGTCAGGTCCTGCCCGTGTGCCCGAAGCCGCCGCCGGCGCGCCCGGTCGGGGGCAGCTCGTCCGCCTCGACCAGCCTCGCCCGGGACACCGGCGCGATGACCAGCTGGGCGATCCGGTCCCCGCGGCAGATGGTGACCGGCTCCTGTCCGAGGTTCACGGCGACGACCGCGATCTCCCCCCGGTAGTCCGCATCGATCGTTCCGGGGGAGTTCAGCATGGTCAGCCCCTGTCGCAGCGCCAGTCCGCTGCGCGGCCGCACTTGCCCCTCGAGCCCGGGCGGCAGGGCGATGGAGAACCCGGTCGGGATGAGGGCCCGCCGCCCCGGCTGCAGCACCACCGGCTCCCGGACGCAGGCGCGCAGATCCAGCCCGGCGCTTCCCGCCGTGGCGGGGGCCGGCAGCGGCAGGTCCGGGTTCTCCGCCGTGCGGGCGATCCGGACCAGTGATTCGTCCTCCGTGCGAGTCATTTCCACTGAAAATCGATGTCGACGGTGAAATAGAAGTCCGTGGGCTTGCCGTCCTCCCTGCCCGGGACATACCGCCACTGCCTGACGGCGTCGATCGCGGCCTGCTCGAAGCCGCAGTATCGTGCCGACGACTTGAATACGTCCAGCACCTCGGCCGTACCATCCGGATGCACGACGGCGTGCAGGGTCACCTTCCCCGTGGCCATCCTGCCGCGCGCCAGGACCGGAAACTCGGGCATCACCTTCGACTCGCGGATGATCCGGGGGTTGGTCAGTCCCTCCCTCCCGCGCACCGGGTCGGCCGGTGGCTTCTCAGGCTCCGGCAAGGAGTCGGCGTCGCGGAGCGCGACGATGCGGACGAAGCTCCCGATCTCCTCGGGAGTCAGCCGAAAGGACTGCGGACCGTCGACCCCCACAACGTCGACGTCGACCTCCCGCCCCACCGCGATCGCCCGGATGAGATCGTCCTGGCCTTCGAGAAGCGCTGTCTCGGTGACGCGGCAGCCGTAGGCGTCGACTTTGATCTCGGAACGTTTCGGAGCCAACGCACGGCTGACCCCATCCACCCGGACTTGGAGTGACTTGATCCCGATCCGCTTGTCTCCCTGCCGGCTGACATGCAGGAGCAATGACCGAGTGCCTTTCGCGTCGAGGCGCAGGACCGGGTAGATCCTGAAGTCGTACAGTGTCCACGAGTCGTGGGCCGGCCGGAACGTGGTCTCCCTGGCTCGCCGGTCCTCATGGACGGAGAGACCCTTAGGAAGGCTCTGTGGGCTCGCGTCGGACCACGCTTCGGCCGGAGGGGCGAGGATCATCAGGGGAAGGATGGCAAGGCCAATCCGTCGTGAGCGCACGCCGCTCCTCAGAAACTCAGGCCGACCTTCTCCATCTCGAGGTCCTTCGTCTGGCCGAGGACGGCGAGGGTGCAGCGCGAGGCGTCGAAGATCTCGCGCGACAGGTCGAGGACGTCGTCCCGCGTGACCGAGTCGACCCCCTCGAGGATCTCGCTCACCGTGAACTGGCGGCCGTAGTAGAACTCCTGGCGCGCCAGGTTCGACATCCGGCTGCTGCTGCTCTCGAGCGACAGCATCAGGCTTCCCTTGAGATGATCCTTGGCCATCTTCAGCTCGCCGTCGCCGACCGGCTTGTCCTTCAGGATCCGGAACTCGTCGACGATGAGCTGCACGACCTCGCGCCCGGACTCCGGGGAGGTCGCCGCGTACACCAGGAGGTTCCCGCTGTCGAGAAACGAGTTGACCGACGAGAAGACGGAGTAGGCCAGGCCGCGCTCCTCGCGGATGTGCTGGAACAGTCGCGAGGACATGGTCCCCCCCAGGAGCGTGTTCAGGACGTATTCCTGGTAGCGCCGCCCCGGCGCGGCCCCGAAGCACGGCACGCCGAGGCAGAGGTGCAGCTGGCCCAGCTCCTTCTTCTCGCGTATCACGACGGTGGCGGTCGGCGAGGGGGCGCTGACCGCGACCGGGGCCGCGGTGTTCTTGATCGGCTCGAAGGCGCGGCGGATGGCGCCGGCCAGGCGCTCGTGATCCAGGTTGCCGGCCGCCGTCACCAGCAGGTTCGCCGGCTGGTAGGACTCCCGGAAGAAGCGCGTCAGCATGTCGAGCTGCATCCCGGACACCGACGCGATGGTCCCCTGGATTGGCCGGCCGAGAGGGTGCCCGCGCCAGAACGACGCGCTGAAGATGTCGTACACCAGCTCGTCGGGCGTGTCGTCCACCATCTTGATCTCTTCGAAGATGACCTTGCGCTCCTTCTCGATCTCGGCCGGCACGAACTTCGGGTGCCGCACGATGTCCGACAGCAGGTCGACCGCGATATCGAGGTGGTCGTCCAGGACCTTGAAGTAGAAGCAGGTGTACTCCTTGGTCGTGAAGGCGTCCATCTGGCCGCCCACCGAATCGACGATGAGCGCGATGTCCTGGGCGGTCTTGGTCTCGGTCCCCTTGAACAGGAGGTGCTCGATGAAGTGCGAGATGCCGTTCTGGTCCACGGTCTCGTGCCGCGAGCCGCGCTTCATCCACACCCCGACCGCGACCGAGCGCAGCGTGCGCATCGGCTCGGTGATCATCACCAGGCCGTTCTCGAAAGTCTCCTTGCGGATGTCGCTCATGCGGGGCCCATGGTAGCACTTCCGGGGGAGGCTACGGGTGCGGGGCCTCGACGTAGCCGCCCTTGTCCCACCGGTAGACGGTGGTCTCGTAATCGGGCGCCTGGCGCGGCCCTTCCTGGTAGGTGCGGCTGGTGATCCAGAACTCGATCCTCCCGGCCGCGTCGTAGCGCGCCTCGATCTGCCGGCCGGCGTTCTGGAAGATCGTGCGGTAGGCGCCGCTCGGATCGCGGGCGATGACCTCGATCATCTCGAGATGGCCCCCCTCCCAGGTGACGACGATCTCCTCCCGGCCGTCGAGATCCACGTCCTGGAGCGCCAGGTTCTTGAAACCGTCCCCCTGCGAGGCCGTGTGCGCCAGGACGAGCTTCTTGCCGCCTCCGCCCTCGAAGATCCGGAGCTCCGGCTTCCCGGCCGCGGTGCCGATCACGGCCGCGATCCGTGTCGCCGCCGGATCGATCGCCCGCAGGGCGATCAGCCGGTCCCCCTTGCGCAGGACGCCCGCGATGGCACGGAGCGCCTGATCCTCCGGCCGGGCGCGACAGGCGGGAAGCCAGGCGGCGAGAGCCACCGCGGCGGCCACCGCGACGGGGAGCCGCCGCCAGCCGGCGGGACGGGATCGGAACGGGCGGGCATGAGTCGGTCGGTCAGGGGGCATGTGCGGCCTCCTCGGACAGGCTCCTCGGGTTCAGATCTTGATCTTCCCCTCGAGGACGGCGCGGCAGAGATCCATGGACGAGACGAGGCCGGTGACCTTCCCCTTCCGGAGGACCGGCACGCGGTGAATCCTGAGGCTCCACATGATCCGGCAGACGTCGGTCACCGGCGTGTCCTCCTCGGCGGAGATCGCGGGGCTCGTCATGATGCTGCGCACCGGCTGCTCCATCGGGTCGGGCGATCGGTGCTCCGCCCAGAACGGCTTCTCGCCGCTTCGCAGCGGGGCCGGCGGGGCGGCCTGCAGGATCCTGCCCCGCAGCACGGACACGACGCGCCGGGACGGGCGCCCCTTCCCGGACTGGGGGTCCATCGCCTCGTCGCCGGAGCGGACCGGGCCGGCGCTGCCGTCGGGGGCCGGACTCCCCATCGAGCCGTAGATGATGTCCTCCTGGGTGACCACGCCGACGAGCCGCCCGTCCGCGTCGACCACCGGGGCGCCGTTGATGTTCTTTTCCTGGAGGAGGTCGCAGAGCGCCCCGACCCTCATGTCCGCGCGCACGGTGATCGGCGAGCGCGTCATCAGGTCGCGGGCCAGGAACCTCGGGCCGGCGCTTCGCACCGGCCGGCGCCGGGACGCCGAGCGGCGGACGGTCCGCCCCGCTCTCTTCCTGCTGTTCTTGCGCGTGGTCATGGGCCGACCTTCCCGGAAGCGGCGCCGGCCGACGAGGCCAGGAAGCGCTCGAGGGCCCCCGCGTCCGCCTCCATCTCGATGATCCGGTTCGCCCGGGCCGGCACGACGCCGTCCAGGCGCCCTCCATGGTAATCGATCGTGGCCTGGCTGAACTTGCAGCCGTGGGCCGTGGCGATGATCACCACCCTGTCGCCCGCCGCGATGGTGCCGTCCCGGCGCGCCTTCAGGAAGCCGGCGACGGCGGTCGCGGAGTTGGGGCAGATGTAGACGCCGGTCGCATCGACCAGCGCCTTGGCGTCCATGATCTCCGTCTCGGAGGCGGACAGGAACGCCCCGCGCGATCGGCGCACCGCGGCGACCGCCTTGTCGTAGGACACCGGATCGCCGATGCGGATGGCGCTCGCCGCCGTCTCGCCCGCCTTCACCCTCACCCGCTCCCGGTATCCTTCCCGGTGCGCCCTCGCCAGGGGGGCGGCCGCCTCGGGCTGCGCCCCCAGGAGACGCGGCACCCGGTCGATGACGCCGAGCTCGTGCAGGTCGAAGAACCCCTTGCCGATGGCCGAGATGTTCCCGGCGTTGCCCACCGGGACGACGACCCAGTCGGGCGGCTCCCAGCCGAGCTGCTGCGCCGTCTCGTAGGCGATCGACTTCTGCCCCTCGATGCGCACCGGGTTGACCGAGTTGAGAAGATAGACCGGGCGTCTCCGGCAGACCTCCCGCAGCAGGCGGATGCAGGTGTCGAAGTCGGCCGGCAGCGAGACGGTGAGGGCGCCGGAGGCGATCGGCTGGGACAGCTGTTCGACGCTGATCTTTCCCCGGGGCAGGACCACGACGCCGCGCATCCCTTCCGCCTGGGCGGCGTACGCCGCCATCGCGGCGGAGGTGTCGCCGGTCGACGCGCAGGCCACGAGGTCGACCCCGATCGAGCGCGCGAACGACACGCCGGCGCTCATCCCCCGGTCCTTGAACGACAGGGTCGGGTTCTCCCCCTCGTGCTTGATGTGCACCGAGGCGGTCCCGGACTCCCGCTCCAGCCGGGTCGAGCGGTAGAGGTTGGTGTTCCCTTCCGGCCTGGTCACGATCTGATTCGCCCGCAGCTCGGGGAGGACCAGCTCGTGGTAGCGCCAGACGCCGCTCCGGTGGATCCCCGCCGTCGCCCCCAGGCGGGAGTCGAACAGGCGCCGCCACGCGGCCCCGTCGCGCTCCCGCTTGAGGCGGTCGAGGTCGTGCGCCACCTCGAGCAGGCCCGAGCAGGCTTCGCACTCGTAGCGGATCTCGCCGAGAGGATAGTCTCGCCCGCAGCCGATGCAGCGCAGCGACGCCATGTCTCAGTCGAGCCGTCGCGCGCCCCGGTTGTCCGGGGGGCAGACGAAATGGCGGCTGGGAAGGCCGTGGCGCTGGAAGGCGGCGTGCATCGCGACCGCCACCTTCTCGGCGGTCTCTGCGGTCGCCACGGCGAACAGGGACGGGCCGGCGCCCGAGATCGAGCAGCCGAACGCTCCGGCCTCGAGGGCCGCCCGTTTCACGTCGGCGAACCCGGGGATCAGCTTCGAACGGACCGGCTCCACCACCTGGTCGTCGACGGCGCGGCCGAAATCGGGCAGGTTGCCGCGCGCCACCGCCGCGACCAGGGCGGCGACGTTGGCCCAGTTGCTCTTGGCGTCCTTGAGCGGAATCATCTCCGGCAGGACCGATCGGGCGAAGCGCGTCTCGATCTCCATGCCCGGCAGGACGACGACGAAGCGCATCGCCGAGGGGAGCTCCAGGCGGATGACGTCGATCGGCGCGTGGCTCCTCACGATGGTGAACCCGCCGAGAAGCGACGCCGCCAGATTGTCGGCGTGCCGGCCGCCGCTCGCCAGGACCTCCCCTTCGAGGGCCGCCTCCAGGAGCGTGTTGCTGCCGAGCGCCGAGCCGAACAGGAGGTGCGCGGCGACGGCGCCGCCGACGGCGCTGGCAGCCGACGAGCCCAGGCCGCTCCCCTGCGGCAGCCCCTTGTGCAGCTTCATCTCCAGGCCGGCCTCCTTCGCCGCCTTCCCCTTGAGCTGCTTGAGGACCGATTCGGCGGCGCGCCCGGCGCAGTTCTTCGCCGGGTCGGTCGGAATGCTCTCCTTCTCGCCGGTCATTTCGACGAGGGCGACCCCCGGCCGGTCGGTCCTGCGCGCCTGCACCACGTCGCCGAGACCCTCGAGCGCCACGCCGAGCGAATCGAACCCGGGCCCGAGGTTCGCGATCGACGCCGGGGCGAAGACCTTGACCCAGCCCTCCTCGGGATGCCCGTTCACAGGTACCCCTTCGCTTTCAGGAGCTCGGCGTTCAGGATCGCAACCCCCGCCGCCCCCCGGATGGTGTTGTGGACCAGGGCTTCGTACTTGAGACCGAACACCGGGCAGGCCCGCACCCGCCCGACCGTCACGCTCATCCCGCTTCCCGCCATCCGGTCGAAGCGCGGCTGGGGGCGGTCCGGCTCGTCGCGCACGAGGATCGGCCGCTCCGGCAGGCTCGGGAGATCCAGGGACTGGAGCGGCGAGCGGAACTCGCGCAGCACGCGCGCCGCCTCGTCCGGGGTCGCCCGCCGCTCCGTCTCGACCGAGACCGCCAGCGTGTGCCCGTCCGAGACCTGCACGCGGTGGCAATGCGCGCTGACCGCGAAGGTCGCGGCGGCCCGGGACGTCCCGAGGATCTTGGCGGTCTCCGATTCCATCTTCTCTTCCTCGCCGCCGATGTACGGGATGACGTTGTCGAGGATGTCCACCGAGGACACGCCGGGATATCCGGCGCCGGAGATGGCCTGCAGGGTCGCCACCACCAGGCGCCGGATCCCGAAGGCCCGGTGGAGCGGCGCCACCGAGAGCGCCAGGCCGACGGTCGAGCAGTTCGGGTTGGTGACGATGAACCCGCCGCCGCGCCACTTGGCCTTCTGCGCCTCGATCAGCTCGAGGTGTTCGGCGTTGACCTCGGGGATGAGGAGCGGCACGTCCGGGTCCATCCTGTGGTTGCGCGAGTTGCTCACCACCGCGCAGCCGGCGCGCGCGAACTCCTCCTCGATCGGGCCGGCGACCGACGCGTCGAGCCCCGAGAACGCCACCCTCGCGTCGAGCCCGGGAAGGCACGGGACGACCTCCATGTCGCGCGCCCAGTCCGGAATCGGGTGCGGCAGGAACCAGCGGGCCGCCTGCGCGTAACGCTGCCCGGCCGAACGTTCCGAAGCGGCCAGGGCCGACACGCGGAACCAGGGGTGCCCGTCGAGCAGCTGGACGAACCTCTGCCCGACCGCCCCCGTCGCTCCCAGGATCGCCACCGGAATCCGCCTGTCCGCGCTCACCTTGTGTCTCCGCCTCCGCCGGCCGACCGCCTCACGAAGTCCTGGCGATGGCCCGGGCCACCTTCAGGATGTCTCCAAATGCGCCCGCCGCGGTCACCGCAGGGCCGGCCCCGGGCCCCGTGACGACCAGCGGCCGCTCGGCGTACCGCCGGGTCCTGAACACGAAGATATTGTCCGGCCCGGACAGCCCGCCGAGAGGGCCGTCCGACGGCACCTCCTTCAGGGCCGCGCCGCAGCCGCCGCCGACCGACGCGACGTACCGGAGACGCTTGGCGCGGGCGGCCGCGCCCTGCCACGTCTCCGCCATCCCGGAGTCCATGGCCGGCGTCTTCGCCAGGAACCTCTCCACGTCCCCCCGCCGGTCGATGGGACAGAACGGCTCCAGCCGCACGTCGGCGGGCTCGAGGTCGAGCCCCGCCTCGCGGGCCAGGATGAGGGCCTTGCGCGCCACGTCCTGCCCCCCGAGATCGTCGCGCGGGTCGGGCTCCGTGTACCCCAATTTCCTGGCGCGCGCAAGGACTTCCGAGAACTTTTCGCCCCCGTCCAGGGAGGCGCACAGGTAGTTCAGCGTCCCCGAGAAGCATCCCTCGACCGACTCGAGGCGGTCGCCGCTGTCGAGAAGGTCGCGCAGCGTCGAAATCACCGGCAACCCGGCCCCCACGGTGACCTCGTACAGCCAGAGCCGGCGATGGCCGCGCGCGGCCTCATCGATGCGCCGGTAGTCGGCGAGCGGACCGGCCAGGGGTTTCTTGTTGCACGTCACGACGTGCAGCCCGGCCGCGAAGGCGTCGCAGTAGACGCCAGCCATCCCTTCTTCCGCCGTGGCGTCGACCAGGATCGTGGGTCCCGCGAGAGCCCCGAGCGCCTGCCCGAGGATCGCCGTCCCACCTGGACCCGCCTCGACCCTGTCCCGCCAGCGAGCCAGGTCGATCCCCCCCGGCTCGAACGCGCCCGACCGCCGGCCGGCGACGCCGGCGTACACCAGGTCGACCCCCAGCCGCTTCAGGACCGACGGCCGCTGCTCGCGCACCTGCTCGATGAGCGTCGCGCCGACCGTCCCCTTGCCGATCTGCAGCAGGGAGACCCGCACAGGGGCGGGGACCGCCGCCATCAGCGGCCCCGGGTCCCGACCAGCCGCAGCGCCGTCCTGCGGCCGCGCCGGAGCGCGGCGCGACCGACGTTGAGGCGATCGTGGATGGCGCGCACGCCCCGCTTCATGTCGCGCCCCTTGATCACCACCGTGATGTTGTACTCGGACGATCCCTGGGCGATCGCCACCACGTTGACGTGGGCGTCCCCCAGGGAGCTGAAGACGCGCCCGGCGATCCCCTGCTGGCCCTTCATGCCGGCGCCGACCACGGCAATCGAGCACATGTCGCGCTCCACCGTGATGCGCGCCACCTGCTCCCCCAGAAGCCCGCGGTCGCGGAAATCTTTTTCCAGCGCCTTCATGGTCTTCTCGAGATCGCCCTGCATGATGGCGAACGAGATGTTGTACTCCGAGGACGACATCGAGATCATGTAGATGTTCGTTCCGGCCAGGGCGACCGGGGTCAGGAGCCGCAGGATCATCCCCGGCTGGCCGAAGATCCCGGTCCCCTCGACGGTGACCAGAGCCATGCCGTCGATGCTGCTGACGAGAAGGGGCGCCGTGCCGCGCCCGGCCGGGCGGCTGGTGATGAGCGTCCCCGGAGCGTCCGGCTTGAAGGTGTTCTTGATCCGGATCGGGATCCCGGCCCTGCGCACCGGGAGCATCGTCTTCGGATGGATCACCTCGGCGCCGTAGTGCGCCATCTCGGCGGCCTCCTGGTAGGAGATGCGCTCCACGACGCGGGCGTTCTTCACGACCTTCGGATCGGCGGTGCAGACGCCGTCCACCTCCTTCCAGATCCAGACCTCCTTCGCCCTGAGACCGCCCCCGAGTATCGCCGCGGTGTAATCCGAGCCGCTGCGGCCCAGGGTGGTGGTCGCCCCGCTGCGCGTCCGGCCGATGTATCCGGTGACCACCGGCACCACCCCGGCGCGGATCCCCGGCAGCAGGCCCTTCCGGATCCTCCGGTTGGTGACCTCGAAGTCGACGACGGCGGCGCCGTGGCTCTCGTCCGTCACAATCTGCTCGCGCGCGTCGACGAACTGGGCTCGCAGGCCGAGCCGCTTCAGATGGTCGGTGACGATGAGCGCCGACAGCCTCTCGCCGAACGAGGAGATCAGATCGAGGGAGCGCCGGCTCAGCTCGCGCAGGAGCAGGACGCCGTGGCAGACCCCCTCGAGCTCCGTGAACAGCGCGTCGATCTCGCGCTCCAGGCGGCTATGGGATCCGTCGCTCAGCCCGAGGAGACGCGCCTCCCGCCTGTGCCGACGGTGCAGGCGATCGAGACGGCGGCCGACCTCGCGCGGCAGGCCGTCGACCGATCCCCCGGCCAGGGCGATCAGCTCGTCCGTGACCCCCGCCATGGCGGAGACCACGACGACGGGCCGGGAGCGCGCGAACCGCTTGACGATCGATCCGACCTGCCGGATCTGGAGGGCGCCGGCCAGCGACGTCCCCCCGAATTTCATCACGACCATGGCGCTTCCTTGCCCGCCAAAAATAACAAAGGGGAGGTCCGCTCCCTCCCCTCTTCAGACGTTCGTGGATCGGAGCACTCAGGTTTCAGAGATTAGACCAGCGAACCCCCTCCGATGTCAACGTCCCGTGCCGCTATATCCCTACATATGAAACAATTAGAGCCGATTCCTCAGGCGCGAATTCCGGCCCTCCACAGGCGCCGATCAGGGATTCCCCTGATCATCGCCCCCCTGATCCGGCTGGCCTTTCCCCTTCGGGGGCTGGGTCCCAGGAGGGTAGTAGGTGCTGGGCGGAAGGTTGCCGTAGGGATTCCCGGGATCCCACCCTCCTCCTCCTTTGTCGCGATTCCCCTGCTTGAATCCTGGGAATCGAGTGTCGCTTCTGTTGTTCCACCTGTTGTTGGGCTGGGGGGCGGTGGGGAGGCACCCCATCCCACTGCCGCCGAAGCCGGGGCCGACGCAGCCGGTGGCTCTCGGGAGGGCCGTCGGGTTGCCGGGCTGTTGCATCACCTCCCCCAGGTCGAAGACGTGGAACTGCCATTCGTCCACCTGCTCGTGCCCTTTGTAGATCTTGTACGTGTCCGTGGCGGCCTTGCCGGTGGCGCGGCTGATCACGCCGACGATCGGCCAGCCGATTGCCGGCTCGCTTATGCTCTCCTCATCGCCCGACAGTTCGATGCCGGAACCCGCGGCCGGTATCGTCGGCATGGCTCCCGACAGGGCGATCGGTGGCGATCCGGGCGGCGCCCCGCCGGTTCCCGGCACGCCGGCCCCGAGCGGGTTCTGGTTGATCGGTGTGACCCCCGGCATCTGCGCCTGCGCCGTCGTCCCGGTCCCGGCGCTCTCCCAGTCCTGGCCCCACTCCTTCTTGGCCTTCTCCTGCGCCACCTGCGCCGCCTTCGGATCGTAGACCCCCTGCCCCCCCGGCATCAGGTAGAGCAGCCCCCACTTGCCGTCCTTGGCGATCGGATCCTTGTACAGCTTGCGGATGTAGCGCAGGCGCCGCGGGCCCGGCTTCTTGAGGTCTTCGAGCCTCAGCGGGAACTGGCCGGCGTGCTCCTTGCGGTAGGCGATGATCCCGAGCACGTACTGGTTGGCGCGGAAGATCAGCTCCTCCTCGCTGTCACGCCTCCAGGTGGTCGACCAGGCCTGCGCCGCGGCGGTCAGCGCGATCGCCCCCACCGCGATCACCACCATGAAGATGATCAGGATGGCGCCGGATTCACTCCTGGGCCGTTTCCGATCGGGCATACGCCGCCTCCCGTTCCGGAGTCAGTCCACGTTGTCGACGATCAGCACGTTGCTGCTCGAAACGCTTCCCGAGCTCGCCTTGATGAAACCGGTGCAGGTGTTGGCGACGCATTTCGAGTTGCAGGTGGTCGAGTTGATGCTCAGAGTCGAGTTTGCCTCACCATTCTGATCGGTCGTGTCGGAGCCGGGAGTGAACGTTCCGGTGACGTCCGTCGCGGTGTTCGACCCGGTCATCGTGAAGTTGATCAGGGTACCGATGCACGGATCCCCGGCAGTGTCCGTGGCGACTGCCGTAATATTGAACGTGTCGTTGCAGGTGTCTATCTGTACGTTGGACAGGCTCAGGGAGATGTCCGCGAGCGCGCAGGTCGAGGTCTGGAGCTGCAATGATTTCTCCGCCTTTCCAGATTTTGCCGTGATGGTCGGCGGTTGCTGCGCAGCGGTCAAGACCGTTATTGCGTTGCCGAAGGAGTCCGTCTCGATGGGCGTTCCCGGCTGCGGCGTCAAGGTCCCGGCCGTGGTCGTGAAGCGGACGTCCTGCCCCGACAGCGGAACACCGAGAGCGTTGCTCACCGTCGCGATGATCGTGACCGGCTTGTTCGGGTCCTGAACCCCTCCGGCCAGCACGATGGTCGCCGGGTTCGCCGTCAAGCTGATGGTCGACCCGTCCGGAGCGATTACGTCCGTCTCCTGACACGCCAATAGCGCCACGGCCAATAAAACGGCCATCGCCCATCCTGAATAACCCCTCGTCATCCTGATCATCGAAACGACTCCTTATTCGAAATATACGCCCCCGCGGGGGCCACGACAACGCCGAACTCGCCCTGTCTTACCAGTCCTGGTAGCGGGTGCCGTCGAGGGCGGTGCCGTCGGCACCGCTCTTCACGTCGATGATGCCGCCGCCCCCCTCCGTGTCCTCGTCGGTCGCCTCGGCCTGCACCGTCTGCCAGGTCTCCTCCGATCCGGTGATCGGGTCGACCGGGATCTTGCGCAGGTAGCCCTCCTCGATCAGCGTGTCGAGAGACTCCGGATACTTTCCCTTGTCCGCGAAGTACTGGTCGATGACGTCGCGGATGGCGAACAGGTCCTCTTTCAGCACCGCCTCCTTGGCCCTTTGGGGGGCGGTGCGCATCTGCGCCGCGGCAATTCCGGCGATGATGCCGATGATCGCGATGACGATGAGCAACTCGATGAGCGTGAAGCCGCCTTCGCCCCGCGGTCCCTCTTTCAATTCCCCGCCCGTCCGCATCTCACCAGTCCTTGTATTCGGTGCCGTCCAGCGCCTTGCCGGACGAGGTGCTGTACACGTCATAGACGTTCTCGTGGCCCCAGGACGACGAGTCGGCGTCGTCCTGGAAGGAGCGCATCCCCCATTCCTGCTTCTTGATCATCGGATCGTAGGGAATCCGCCTCAGGAACTTGATCTTCTGCCCCAGGGCCCCCGTCTTCTCGACCCCGTCCACCAGCGTCTCGAGGTCGGGCGGGTAGCACTCCGAATCGACCCCGCTCTTCTGGATGACCCCGGTGTCGCAGAACTTCTTGTACTGGTCGATCGCCTGCCGCATCATCCGGAGCGACCGGCGCAGCTCGAGCTCATTCCGGCGCTTCACCGTGAACTTGGTGATCGGCACGAGCGCCCCGGCCAGGATCGCCAGGATCGCGACCGTCACCACGAGCTCGACGAGCGACACGCCGGCGTCACCCCTCCGGCCTGTCCTGCGCGTGAGAAAGATCGGTCCGCCTCCTTCCCGCCTACTGGCCGGTCGTGACGTTGATCGTCATGCCCTGCCGATCGAACGGCAGTTTCTGGGCCGACGGATCGAGGACGGAGATGTCTGTGAAGTTAAGCGTTGTCGTGCCCCCTTTCTTGTTGTTAGCAAGAAATGTCAGGCCGATTAGCTCTCCCTGACCGCTCACTCCTGGACGACTTCCCTCGCGTGACAGTCCGACGATCAGTTCATTTTTCCCCGCCCCTAGCGTCGCAAGGACAAACACGTTGGCACCATCCTGTGACAGAAACGGCGACACGGTCCCGGAATGGATGAACTCGAGAAACTCCGGATCGAAATTCAGATGGAACGGCACGCTGCCGATCCCGCTCTTCGACCGGATCATGACGCCCACGGTGATCATCTCCCCCATCGCGACATTCGCGTACGCGGGGCTCAGGAAGACCAGAGCCGGCTCGGTGGCCTCCGCCTTGCTCTCGCCGCCCGGCGTCGGGGCCGGCGGGGTCGCCGTGGTCGGGGCCGTACCGCCCCCTTGGGGGGCCGGGGTCGGCGTCGGCTCCGGTTCGGGAGCGGGGGCCGTGGTGGCCGGCGGCACCGGAACGGGCACCAGGACGGCGCCAGGCGCCTGGGGCGGCTCTTCGGCCGGCGCCCCCCCGCCCTCCGGCTCCGCCTCTTCGACCGGCAGATCCGGCAGGGTCGGGATCATCGGCGCTTCCTCGTCCTCCTCCTTCGCCTCGAACGGGTTGCTGCCGAAGGCGCTGGTCTTGCTGGCGCCCCGCAGGCCGATGTTGCTCTCCGTGCCGATCCAGAGCGGCAGCAGGTCCTCCTCCGTCACGTCCGGGATGCGGATGATGTGCGGCGTCAGGGTCAGGACGATGTCCGTCTGCTGCACGTTGGTCTCGGTGTTGCCGAAGATCCGCTTCAGGACCGGGACGTCGGAGAGCCCCGGCAGGCCGCTCATCGACTTGCGCTCCTCCTCGCGGATGAGGCCGGCCAGCAGGTTGGTCTCCTGGTCCTTGAGCCGGATCGTCGTGTCGATCTCGCGCGTGCCGATGATCGGCTGCGTCAGCCCCCCGCCGGCGGAGATCTGGCCGGCCAGCGAGGAGACCTCCACCTTGAGCTTCAGGGTGATCTCCTTGTTGTGGTGCACGCGCGGCTCGACGTCGATGTTGATCCCGACGTTCTGGTAGGTGAACGAGGTGATCGGCACGCCCACCGTCCCGACCCCCGTGGAGGCGGCGTTGAACGTCGTGGTCGGGATCGGGATCCGGTCGCCGATGCGGACGGTCGCCTTCTCCCCTTCGCTGACGCGCAGCTGCGGCTTGGCGATCACCTGGGCATCGGCGTCGGTCTTGAGGAAGTTCACCACCACGCCCGGGATCGGGCCGAGCAGGTAGGAGCCCGCCTGCTTGAGCAGGTCCAGGTTGTTGAGCGGCACGCTGGTGCCGCCCCCATAGGTCAGGTTCAGCGACTTGCCGTTGCCGCCGCCCGGACCGAACAGGTCGATCCCCAGGTTCTGCAGGAGCGTGCGGTTGATCTCCAGGAGCTCGATGTCCACGATGAGCTCGGACTTGGCCTTGTCGTTCGACTCGATGATCTTCGCGGCCACCTGGACGCGATCGGGGGTGTCGCGGATGGTGATGGCGTTCAGGCGGTCGTTCTGCGCCAGCTGGCGCGCGTCGAGGAGGGTGCGGAGCAGGACCTGCACGTCCTTCACGTCGGCGTTCGACAGGTAGAAGGTCTGGATGACGAGGTCGTCGTACTCCTTGTGCTTCTGCGTGTTGTCGTCGGAGATCAGGATGGTGTTCTCGTCCCAGATCTTGAAGAAGTGCTTGTTCATCGTCATCAGGGTGCCGAGGGCCTGCTCGAACGTCACGTCGGCCAGGTCGATCGAGATCTTCTTGTTGAGGTCGACCCGCTCGTCGTAGATGAAGTTGATCCCCGAGGCCTTGCTGAGCGCGTCGTAGATCTTCTTCACCGTCTCGTCCTTGAAGCGCAGGACGATCGGGATGTTGGAGGCGGGGTTCAGCCGGGGGGCGACTCGCCCGGGCGCGGCCGCCTTGGCCTGGCGCTTCAGCTTCTCCATCTCGGACTCGTCCGCCTTCTGCTGCCTCTGCCACTCGGAGAGCGCCTTGGACAGCTCGTTGGCGGCGTACTGGTGCGAGGGATCGAGATAGACCGTCTGCTGGAACTCGGAGATGGCCGCCTCGATGCGGCCGGCCTTCAGGTAGGCCTGCCCCTTGGCGAAATGCTCCTGGGCCGCCTTCATCTTGGCGCGCGCCAGCGCCACCTTGTAGCGGGTGCTCTCCGGATCGAAGGAGACCGCCTTGGAGAAGAGCAGGACCGCCCGGTCGTAGTTCTGGGCTGCCATCTCCTTCGTGCCGCTCTTGTAGACCCCTCGGCCGGTGGCGCACCCGCCGAGCGCGATCGTCCAGGCGAGGGCCGCGGCCAGGGCCCGGGCGGCCGGGCTCCGTCCGCCGGGCGGGCGGCCCCTGCGCTTCGATGTGCGGATTCCAGGCGGGTTCGCTGCGGTTTCCACCTCGTCACCTCCCCCCGTCGTCATGGTCGCGTCGTCCATCATTCCACGCTCAGTACGAGCTGCTCATCGGCAGCGTCGTCGTTTCCCCCTTGAAGCGGGGATCGGTGTATCCGAACTTGATCGACTCGTATCCGATCTCCAGGATCTTGAACTGGCCGCCGATCTTCTCTCCCTGGCGCACGAAGATCAAATCGGTGCCGTCGTGGAGCACCGCGATCTTGCTCTCCGACGGTCCGACATAGCCGATGAACTTGTAGTTGATCGCCGGAGGCTGCGGCTTGGGGGGCGGGGGGGGCGGCAGGTTTGCGATCCGGGTCTGCTCTGCCTGCGCCGCCGCGGCGGCCGCCTCCTGCTGCTGGCGCATGAGCTCCTCCTGGCGCTTGCGCTCCGCCTCCGCCGCGGCCTGGGCCGCGGCGATCGCCGCCTTCTCCTGCGCGGTCAGCACGGGCGGGGGGGGCGGCGGGATGGCGCCGAACTGGAAGATGTTCCGTCCGCTCGGATCGTAGGCCGGCCGCGGGGCCGACAGGGCGGCCCAGTCGACTTTCGGCATCATCTTCTGGATGCCCGGCAGGTCGACGCGCGGCCCGGCGCCGGCGGGCGCGGCCCCTCCGGCCGTCCCCGATCCCCCCCCCAGGTTCTGCCACAGGACGAAGGCGATGGCGACCAGGATCGCCCCCAGGATGATCTCTTTCTGCCGTTCCTTCAGCATGGTCAGCATCGGTGGCTCATGCCGGGGCCGGCGGAGGCGGAGGCGCGGTGGCGGGCCGCGGCGAATGGAACACCGTCGAGATCTTGATCGTCAGGCTGAGCATCGCCCCGCCTTCGCGCGCCCCGGTCAGCTCGACGCTGTCCACGATCAGCAGGTGCTTCGACGACTCGATCCGATTGATGAACTGCCTCAGGTTGGGATAGCCGCCGATCAGGGGGATGGTGATCTGGAACAGCGTCAACCCCGCCCCCTCGATCTCCTCCGGGTTGTAGTCGATCGCCTCGGGATCGATGTGGAACTCGGTGGCGATGCCGCGGACCTCCTTCTGGATCGTCGTCATGCGGTCCATCTGGGTGCCGAGAAGGTTCTCGTAGAAATCGTCCAGCTTCCGGGTCTGCTCGTCGTATTCCGTCAGGAGCCTCTGGATGGTCTCGACGCGCGTCGCCGTGGACCGCAGATCGCGCGCCGCGGTGTTGCGGCGGTCCTCCAGGCTCTCCAGGGCGCGCAGCCTCGGCATGTTGAAGAACAGGTAGAAGGCGAGGTTCAGCGCCAGGAGGCCGCCGAGCACGGCCCCCACGCGACCGAGATTCTCCCGCAGGTCGAAGCGGCGCCTGGGCCTCATGGCGTGTCCTGCGGCGGGACGAGCGGCTCTTCGCGGATCGGCTTCTCGGACATGGGCTCGCCGCCGGCCACCGGCACGACGAGGTACAGCCCGTCGCCGTTGCGACGGACCTTGAGGCCGGTCGCCCTGGCCACGGTGGCGAGGGCGTCCTTGAGGTTCTTGCCCGACAGGTCGGCGGTCACCGTGGTGTGCGGATCGATGGCCGGATCGATCTCGAACTGCGCGCCGTGGGCGGCGGCCAGGGCCTCGCAGACGACCTCAAGCGGCCGGGCGGTGAACTTCAGCTGCATGTCGAGCCGCGTGGCCGGCACCGGCCCGGGATTCGAGCGCGCCCTCTGGGTCCTCGAAAGCACCGGGCCCAGATTCGGATCGCGGCGCGCCTGCACGCCGGGTATGAACGGCGGCCGGATCGCCTGGTACCCGTCCTGCCAGGTGGCGGGAGACAGGACCCCCGGAATGCCGTTCCCCGCCGCCCCCCCGGAGGACCCGGCCCCGACGTCCCTGGGGGCCGTGCCGGAGCGCGGCGCGGCCGCCGGTGCATGCTCCGCTGCCGGCGCCTTCGGGTCGCGCCGCCCGGCCGGCGGCTTCTTCGGCGCCTCGTCCCTCTCCTTCTCCGCGGGCGGCGGCGTGTCGGGATAGATCCCCCCCGGCGCCACCACGCGGCGCGCCATCAGCTCGGGCGTGCGCGGCAGGCCGTCCCTGCCGACCGTGCCGATCACCTTGGAGTCCGCGACGGGCGCGCCGGCCGCCGCTCCACCGGCCGCGGGGACCGGCGCCGGGGTGGCCGCCGGCCCGGGTCGGCTCTCCGGCTTCGGGGCCGGCGGTGCGCCCGGCGTCGCCTGGGCGACGGCGGAGGCCGCGACCCCATCGGCCGCCTTGGCCGGCAGGTAATCGAAGTTCAGCGCAAACGAGATCTCGGGCCGGCTCGGATTCAGCCGCCGTTCGCTGGCCGGATAGACGCGCGCGAACACGGGGCTCTTCAGAAGCGAGTCCTCGAGATCGATCAGGGCGCCGTGGTTCTTGGCGACGCCGTCCACGCGGATGACGATCCCCTCGCTGGCGATGTGCGGGTGGATGGCGGTCATCATGACCTCCGCGGGGATGACATCCTCGAGCTTGTTGAACAGGAGCGTCCAGGAGAACGATCGCTTGAGGATCTGATCGCCGGCGAACTGGCCGCGGCCATAGAGGCGCCGGAAGTCACGCGACTGCACCTCCTTCGCGTACTTCCGCTCCTCCGCCTGAAGAGTCGCCAGCTTGCTCAGGTGGACCCGTTCCTCCTGCTGCAGCTCGCCGTAGTGCCCTCCGTAGTTCAGGTAGACGTAGCCGTTGTACACCGACGCCAGGACCGCGGCCGCCGCGACGCCCCACAGGAGCGAGCCGACCACGAGGTTGTTGCGGAACGGGCGCGACGCCAGGTTCAGGGTGATCGCCTTCACGCGCGCCTCCCCAGGACCGCGCCGATGGCGGGCGCGGCCGCCGCCGCGTCCTCGACACCGAGGAACGGCCCGCCGTTCTGGGGCAGGAGCGGCAGGGGGTCGAGGACCTCGAGCTCGCCGCCCGCCTCGGCCGACACGGCCTCGCGGATCCCCTCGAGGGGCAGGGAGACGCTGCGCAGGAAGACCCGGCCGATGCCGCGCCCGAGCAGCTTCTCCTGGTAGAACGCCAGGGACGTGTAGACCTCGCGGCGGATGTCGGCCAGCGGATCGCCGCCCCCGGAGCCGGTCACGTGCGGCTTGCAGCGGTAGAAGATCACATCGGTGTCCCGCAGGATCAGGACCGACAGGTAGTGCCGCGTCACGTTGAGGACCAGCGAATCCTTGTCCGCCAGCTTCCTCTCCGCGAAGCGCTGGCGGAACAGATTGAACAGCTCGAAGGTGCTGAGGCTCACCAGCCCGGGCCAGTAGCCGCACTCGGCGAGCAGCGCCTCGTATTGGTCGACGACGTCGGAATGCACGAAGGACGCCAGGACCGTGGCCGCGGACGCGCCCGGCCGGCTGGCGGCTCCGCCGAGGATCATCAGGTCCATCTCCGCCTCCTCCGGCTTGAAGGGGAGCGATTTCGCCATGCGGAAACGCACCAGCTCCACCAGCTCGCGGCGGGTCTTCGGGAGCGTGGCGAACCCCAGCAGGGCCACGCGCGCCACGTCGTCCGGGAGCAGGACCGAGATGCGGTGGTCCCTGGAATCGAGCTGGTGCAGCACCTCCTTCACGGCCGCCGAGACGGCCTTCACGTCGAGGATGTTCGGTTTCGTCAGGGACACCTCGATCGCCCCGTCCGGGATCGGGCGCGTCTGCACGGCGCCCAGCCGCAGCTTGCCGCTGTTGCCGATGGGGCTCATGCGGATGGCGGTGACCCGGTCGGCCGACACCTCGATCGCCACGAGCGGGTAGCGCGGCGGCCGCGGCGCGGCGCCTAGCCGGTCGAACAGGTCCGAGAATTCCCGTTTCAGGTCCACGATCCCCTACTCGACGAAGGTCACCTTGTTGATCTCGCGCAGCGTGGTCTTGCCTTCGAGGACGCGCTGCACCGCCGCCTCGCGCATGAACGTCATCCCCTCGTCCTTGGCGGCGCGCTTGATCTCCGCCGCCGACTTGCGGTCCAGGATCAGCTCCCGGATCCGGTCGCTCATGTCCAGGATCTCGGCGATCGCCATGCGGCCCATGTAGCCGGTGCCGTTGCAATCGACGCACCCCTTCCCCTCGTAGAACACATGGTCGGCGTGCTTCTTCGCGCTGATGCCGGATTCCTCCAGGAGCTTCGCCTCGTGCCGCGTCTCGACCCGGCAGCGCCCGCAGATGAGCCGCACCAGCCGCTGCGCCACCACGCAGTTGAGGGCGGACACGAAGTTGTACGGCTCGACCTTCATGTTCAGGAAGCGCCCGAGGACGTCCACGACGTTGTTGGCATGGACGGTGGTGAACACCAGGTGGCCGGTGAGCGCCGACTGGATGGCGATCTGGGCCGTCTCCTCGTCGCGGATCTCACCGACCATGATCTTGTCGGGGTCGTGCCGCAGGATCGATCGCAGCCCCCGGGCGAACGTCAGCCCCTTCTTCTCGTTCACCGGGATCTGCGTGATGCCGGGGAGCTGGTACTCGACCGGGTCCTCGATGGTGATGATCTTGTCCTCGCTGGAGCGGATCTCCGAGAGCGCGGCGTACAGCGTGGTCGTCTTGCCCGATCCGGTCGGCCCGGTCACGAGCACCATGCCGTACGGCTCGCGGATGAACTTGCGGAGCTTCTTCAAGTCGTCCGGCATGAAGCCGAGCACGTCCAGGCGCAGCTCGGCGAAGTCCTCGTTGACCGACTCCTTGTCCAGGATGCGGATGACGGCGTCCTCGCCGTGCACCGACGGCATGATCGACACGCGGAAGTCGATCGCCCGCCCCTTGATCTTCAGCTTGAAGCGGCCGTCCTGGGGGACGCGCTTCTCGGCGATGTCCAGCTCGGACATGACCTTGATGCGCGAGATGATCGACGAGTGGAAGCGCTTGTCGATCGGATCCATGGCGTTGTACAGGACGCCGTCGATGCGGTACTTGATGATGACCTCGCGCTCGCGCGTCTCGATGTGGATGTCCGAGGCGCGGCGCTGCAGCGCGTTGAACACGGTCGAGTCGACCAGCTTGATGATCGGCGAGTCGGCCTGCGTCAGCTTGTCGATCGACAGCGCCTCTTCGCCCTCCTCGTCGCTGTCGCGGATGACCTGGATCTTGAACTCCTCGGTCGCCGCCTCGAGGACGCGCTGGCTCGACTCGGACTTCTTGAGAACGTCGTTGATGGCGGTCTTCCCGCCGACGCAGACCTTGAGCGGACGGGCGAGCAGGATCTCGAGCTCGTCCACCATCAGCACGTCGGAGGGGTCGGAGAGCACGACCACGAGCCGGCCGTCCTCCTCCTTCCAGGGGATGAAGTTGTAGCGGAACATCAGCTCGACCGGGATCGTCCGGAACAGATCGTGGTCGATCGGGAACTCCGCCAGGTCGACGTAGGGGATGCCGAGGCGCGCCGCGATGCGCTGCGCCTGGGCCTCCTCGACCGACACGACGGACCGGTCGGCCGCCTCGGGCGCCGGGGCCTTCTCCTTGGGCTTGGCAGGGGCCATCGCCGTCTCCTCAGTACGTCGACTGCGCATACGAGCGCAGCAGCGGCAGGTAGATCGCCAGCATGATCAGCACCACGAACCCCCCCATGACGACCAGCATCACCGGCTCGATGAAGACCATGATGGTGTTGATGCGGGCCTCGATCTCCTCGTCGTAGAAGTCGCTGATGTTCGCCAGCATGTCGTGCAGCGACCCGGTCGACTCGCCGACCCGGGTCATCTCGATGGCGATGTCGTTGAACAGCCCGGTCGCCTCCAGCGACTCCCACAGGCTCGACCCCTCGCGGACCTTGCGTTCGACGTCGATCAGCTTCGCCTCGAACGCCAGATTGCCGACGGCCTTCGCCGACATCAGGAGCGCGGTGACCGCCGGGATGCCGCCCGCGATCAGCGTGCCGAGAGTGCGCGTGAAGCGCGACACGGCGAAGCGGTGGAACACGCCGCCGACCACAGGCACGCGCACCACGAAGCGATCGATCGCGAGGCGCCCCGCCGGCGTGCGCATCCAGGCGCGGAACAGGACCGCGGCCAGCGCCACGAGCGCCACCATGAAGATCGCCTTCTGCGTGACGAACCCCGACACCCCGATCAGCGCCCGGGTCAGGAGCGGGAGGTCGGCTCCGAAATCCTTGTAGAACTCGGTGAACTGCGGAACCACCCAGACGATCAGGATGGCGATGAGCACCATCATCAGCACGAACAGGATGGCCGGGTAGATGAGCGCCGTGGTCACCTTGCGCTTCAGCGCCAGGATGGTCTTCTGGTAGGCGATGTAGCGCAGGAGGACGTTGGCGATCTCGCCCGAGCGCTCCCCCGACGCCAGGGTCGCGGAGTAGATCGCCGGGAACATCTCCCCTTGCTCCTGGAACGCCTCCGAGAGCGACGCGCCGCCGCGCACCTTGTCACGCACGTCCATCAGCGCCTTGCGGAACGCCTGGTTCTTCCGGCGCTCGGTCAGGATCTCGAGGCTGGCGATGATCGGCAGGCCGGCCTTGATGAGCGCGGCCAGCTCCTGGTTGAACAGGAGGAACTCCTTCATCTTCACGCTGCGGCCGGCGCCGAAGCCCGGCAGCAGGCCGGACACGCCTCCCTTCCTCCTGACCTTGAAGACCAGGTAGTCCTTCCCCTCCAGGTCGCTCCGGAGCGCCTCCTCGGATTCGGCCGTGAAGGACCGCTCCATCACCGTCCCGTCGCTGGTGCCGACCTTGGCGATGAACTCAGGCATGGTGTGTCGCTCCGCCCGCCGTCATTGTTTCTGCAGGGACGCGGTGATGGTCATGAACAGCGCCCGGTTGCTGGCCTCGACGTTCGAGGCGCCGACGATGAACAGCTGCGAGTCCCTCAGGTTCAGGACCGTGTTCATGACCGGCGTGTAGCGCTCCGGCGCCTCCACCGACGGCTCCTTGCGCTGCAGCTCGAACGGCTTGAAGCGGATGACGCGGGTCTCCTCGGAGACCTGGTCGATGCGGAAATCGACGCGGTAGTCGTCGCCGACGTTCAGGCTGCTGTGCTCCCCCTCCGTGCCCAGGACGCGCGCGTTGCCGAGCAGCCGGTAGTCGTTCCAGCGGGTCGACAGGGCGGTCAGCCTGTCGATGACGCCCCGGATCGGCGGAGGCGGCGAGGCGGGAGACGGGGCGGAAGCGGCCATGATCAGCTGAACCTGGACTTCGACGCTCCGCGGCGGGACGTCGTACGTGCCGATGATCCCCGAGATGCGCGAGAGGTTCTCCGGCAGGTCGAGGACGGTCAGCATCTTCTTCGACGGCTGCATCTTCACGGTGCCGCGAGGCCCGACGTACGGGCTGATCAGGATGTAGGCGTCGTCCACCTTCTTGTAGCGCAGGTTGTAGACGCGCATCCCGATGCCGCCGGGGCCCGTCGGCGGGCGCCGCGGAGGCGCCACCTGCGCCGGGGTCGGGGTCGGAGTCGGGGACGGCGCCGGGGTGGAGGCGGCCTCTCCCTCGGCGCGGGCGGGGACGACGCCGTGCAGAGCCGCGAGGAGAAGCGCGCCGACGAGGAGGACTGCCACAGCCATGGATCGCGTCACCGGGGTCCTCCGCATGTTCATTCGTGCCGTCAGATGTCGATCGATTCGTCGACGACGAAGTAGATGGGGGTCTCGTTCCCGCCCGGAGCGACCGGGAACCGGTAGACACGGGCGCTCGGCGAGCCCACCTCTTCGAGAGCGGGCGGGCCGTCCTGGCCCGCGGAACCGGACAGCTCCTGAAGCCCGAACGGCGGGGCCGGCGCCCGCTCCGCTACGGTCCCGGGGCCGCCGGGGCGGACGAGGAACAGGGTCCCGATCAGGAGGACCATCGCCAGGGGAGCGGCGACATAGGCCAGCCGCCGGAAGCCGGGATCGGACGCCCAGGCGATCCAGGAGGCCCTCGGCCGCCCCTCCGCCTCGAGGCGGACCCTCAGCCGGGCGTTGAAGCCGGTCCAGAAGTCCCCGGGGAGGGGCTCGCGGCGCAGGCCGAGGAACAGGACGGTCGGATCGCGCGCGAGCACGGCATCGCGGCAGGCGGCGCAGGACGCGAGATGATCGCGGACCCGCCGCTCGGCGACTTCCTCCAGCGCCCCCGCCGCGAACGACGACAGGAGCGGCTCCCCGTCCGGACAGCCCTTCTGGCGCATCAATACCTTTTACGGACGGGACCCGGGAAACGTCTAGGCCCCAATCCGGGTAGCTCCTAGGAAGATTTCGGCCGGCAGTACTCCGGGTAGCGCCGGCGGAGCTCCTCCTGCAGCGTGCGGCGGGCCTGCAGGACGTGGTTGCGGACGGTCGATTCGCGGGTCTTCATGATCGCGGCGACCTCGCCCGTCGACAGGCCCTCGATCTCGCGCAGGATGAAGGCGAGCCGCTGCTTGCGGGACAGCAGGGCGGAAAGGGTCGTGAAGATCCGCCGGATCTCCTGGCGGCGCAGCCCCTCGCCCGCCGGCGGCTCCCGGTCGCCGGCGGCCGCCTGCTGCGGGCCCGCCGCCCCCTCCGTCATCTCCTCGAGGGCTGCCGTGTCGCGGTGCGGGCGCTCGTGCCTCAGGAGGTCGATGCTCAGGTTGGTGGCGATCCGGTGCAGCCAGGCGTCGAAGTGGCCGCCGCTGCGGAACCGGCGGATCACGCGGTACAGGCGCAGGAAGACCTCCTGCGTCACGTCCCTGGCCAGCTCCCTGTCCCCGACGATATGGCAGGCGATCCAGAAGACGCGCTCGCGCTTGCTCACCACGAGGCGCTCGAACGCCTCGAGGTCGCCCTCGGCGGCGAGCCGGATCAGGTCCTGCTCGTCCATGAGCAGGCCGGGCTGCGACGCGCTTCGGGGAGGATCAGCTCGCCTGGCGCAACCCGCGGTACCAGCGGATGCCGTAGAGGACGATCGGGAACGACAGGAGCGCGCTGAGCGACCCCAGGATGAGCGTGCCCATGGTCATGGGCACGATCCAGGGACGGCACTGCGCGAGGAAGTCGAAGAAGTGGCTCCACGATTTCCCTTCCAGCCGCGGGGCGCTCATCTCGACCCCGATCAGGGCCGATCCGAGCCAGGCGGAGACGGTGTAGATCGGCACGAACGTCCACGGATTGTTGACGAAGGTGCCCGCCATGACCGCGACGCGGTTCAGCCCGAAGAGGAAGGCGATCGCCAGGCCCAGAAGAGTATGGAAGCCGAGAACGGGGGTCCAGGCGATGAAGACCCCGATGGCGAAGGCGAAGGCCGCCCGTTGTGGCGTGTCGTCGGTGTGCAGGACGAAGCGCAGCCACTCCCTCAGGCGCCTGGTCCCGCCCTCACGCACCGGCCCGTCCTCCGGAAGCCACACGCCGATGCGGACAGCGCCGCCCGCCACGGCCTCGCGCACTCGCCGCCTGGCCTTCCTGACGGCCGCCGCATGATACGGGCTGAAGCGGCGCAGGTCAATGGCGTGGAGCGGCGCGCCCATTCCGCTCAGGCGTCCGCGGGGAAGTGCCGGAAGCCGCCGGCGATCGCCGCGAACGGCACATACCGGCCGGAGCGCGTCAGGAGCCTCACCCCCCGGCGGCGCGGAACGATCTCCCCGATGCGCGACATCGGCAGGCGGATGCGCCGCGCCAGGTGCGCGACCTGCGCCTCGAGCCCCGCCCGCGCCGCGAACAGGAGCTCGTAGTCCTCCCCCCCGACGATCGCCGCCCGCCTCGCGCCGGAGGGACCCAGGACCGCCGCGGCCGCCGCGGAGAGAGGCACCGCGGCCTCCTCGACGACGGCCCCGGTCCCGCTCGCGTCGCAGAGGCGGGGCAGGTCGAGCCAGAGGCCGTCGGACAGGTCGATCATCGCCGCCGCGAGGCCGGTCAGGCCCAGGAGCCGGCCCGCCGTGACCCGCGGCTCCGGATCCAGGTGGGCGCGGAGCGCCTGGCCGGCGCGGCGCCCGCGCTTTCCCTTTCCCGCCCGGACGCCCCGCCTCAGGAGACCGAGCCCGGCGGCCGAGGCCCCGAGCGCTCCCGTGACGTAGAGGCCGTCCCCGGCGCGCGCGCCGCTCCGGCGCACCGCGCGTCCGGGCTCGACGGCTCCCAGGAGAGCCACGTTCAGGAAGAGCGAGCGGGCTCGGGCCGTGTCCCCGCCGACGAGGGCGACGCCGTGGCGGCGCGCCCGGTCGGCGAGCCCCCGCGCCACCTCGCGCGCATACGCCGGCCGCGTACGCGCGGGGAAGCCGGCGCTGATCACGCAGGCGCGCGGCACGCCCCCCATGGCGGCGATGTCACTGAGGTTCACCGCGAGCGCCTTGCGCCCCAGGAGAAAGCCGGGCGACCAGGCCCTCCGGAAATGGACGCCCTCGGCGAGACAATCGGTGGTGAAAAGGGTCTGCAGGCGGCCGCCGGCGGGGAGAATCGCCGCGTCGTCGCCGATGCCCAGGACCGGGCGGAAGCGGGCGCCCCGCGCGGGCCGCGCCGCCCCGGCAAGCGACGCCACGAGGTCGATGAACCCCTGCTCGGTGAGACGGTCCAGCCTTCCCATGGGCCCCCGATCAGATCGCGATCGGCCGCTCCGCGGACAGGCGCTGTCCGGATCTCCGGGCCACGGGCTCGCACAGGGCGATCGCGAACACCTCGGTGACGTCCGACACGAAGCAGAACTTGAGCCCCTTCCGGAACAGCTTCGGGACGTCCTCCAGGTTCTTGCGGTTCGCCTCGGGGAGGATGACGCTGTCGATCTTGGCCCGGCGCGCGGCCAGGACCTTCTCCTTCACGCCGCCGATCGGCAGGACGTTGCCCCGCAGGGTGATCTCGCCGGTCATCGCCACCGAACGCTTCACGGGGCGGTTGGTGAGCACGGAGATGATCGCGGTCGCCATGGTGATGCCGGCCGACGGGCCGTCCTTCGGGATGGCCCCTTCCGGCACGTGCACGTGCACGTCCATCTCCCCGAACGCATTGACGGCGATGCCGATGTCGGAGGCCCGGGAGCGGGCGTAGGAGAGAGCCGCCTGCGCCGATTCCTTCATGACGGCGCCCAGGTGGCCGGTCAGGATCAGCCGTCCCTTCCCCGGCATGGTGGTCGCCTCGACGAAGAGGATCTCGCCGCCGGCCGCGGTCCACGCGAGCCCCGTCGCCACCCCGACCTGGTTGTTCACGAGGGCCATCTCGGGTGTCACGCGCGGCACGCCGAGCAGCTCTTCGGCCCGGCCGGGCGAGATGCGGTACGGCCCGCGCTCCCCATCGGCCACGCGGCGCGCCACCTTGCGGCAGACCTTGGCGATCTCGCGCTCGAGGTTCCTGAGGCCGGCCTCGCGGGTGTACTTCTGGATCATCGTCTGGATCGACTTGTCGGGGAACGAGACATGCGCGTCCGCGAGCCCGTTCTCGTCGATCTGCTTCGGGATCAGGTGCCGCTTGGCGATCTCGATCTTCTCCTCCTCGGTGTAGCCGGACAGGCTGATCACCTCCATCCGGTCGCGGAACGCCGGCTGGATCGGATCGAGGAGATTGGCGGTGGCCACGAACATGACGTTCGACAGGTCGAACGGCACGTTCAGGTAGTGGTCGCGGAACGAGTAGTTCTGCTCGGGATCCAGCACCTCGAGGAGGGCCGACGACGGGTCGCCGCGGTAGTCGGCGCCGATCTTGTCCACCTCGTCCAGCATGAAGACGGGGTTGTTCGACGCCGCCTGGCTGATGCCCTGGATGATGCGCCCCGGCATCGATCCGACGTAGGTGCGCCGGTGGCCGCGGATTTCGGCCTCGTCACGAATGCCCCCCAGGGAGATGCGCACGAACTTGCGCCCCAGCGCCCTGGCGATCGACCGGCCGAGGGAGGTCTTGCCGACCCCCGGCGGGCCGACGAAGCAGAGGATCGGGCCGCGCATCTTCTTCTTCAGCTTGCGCACGGCCAGGTACTCGATGATGCGCTCCTTGATGGTCTCCAGGCCGTAGTGGTCCTCGTCGAGAATGTGCTGCGCCTTCCTCAGATCGAGCGTGTCCTTGGTCTGCGCCGACCAGGGGAGGTTCACCATCCAGTCGAGATAGTTGCGGACCGTGGCGGTCTCGGCCGAGTCGGGATGCATGCGCTCGAGCTTGTTGACCTGGCGCTCGACCTCCTCCAGGACCTTCGGCGGCATCTTGGCCTTGCGCGCCTTGTCGCGGAACTGCTCCACTTCCTCGGCCAGGTCGTTCCCCTCGCCCAGCTCGTTCTGGATCGCCTTCAGCTGCTGCCTGAGGAAGTACTCGCGCTGCGACTTGTCGATCTCCTCGCGGGCGTGGGTGTTGATCTCCTGCTGCATGTTGAGCAGCTCGATCTCCTTGTTCAGGAGCTCGTGCACCCTCTTCAGGCGCGCCACCGGGTCGGTGAGCTTCAGGACGTGCTGGGCGTCGTCGATCTTGAGATCGAGGTTGCTGGCCACCAGATCGGCCAGCCGGCCGGGGTCCTCGAGGTTGCCGGCGATGACCATCACCTCGGAGGAGATCGCCTTGCCGAGCGAGGCGCTCTTCTCGAGGGACTTCTTCACCGTGCGCATCATCGCTTCCTGCTCCATCGTCGGCTTGACCGTGGGCTCGACGATGCGCGTCAGGCGGGCGCTGGTGAACAGCTCGCCGCGCAGGAACTCGTCGGCGCGGGCGCGGCACACGCCCTGGACGAGCACGCGGATGCGCCCGTCCGGCAGCTTGAGCATCCGCATGATCACCCCGACCGTGCCGGTGTTGAACAGATCCTTCTCCGTCGGCTCCTCGATCTGGCTGTCCTTCTGCGACACCAGGAGGATCATCCGGTTCTCGGCCAGCGCCTGGTCGACCGCCTTGATCGAGCGCTCGCGGCTGACCGAGAGGGGGACGATGATGAACGGATAGACGACGATGTCCCTGAGCGGAAGGACCGGCAGCTCCTTCGGGATCCGGAGCTGATCCTCGGGGATCTCGAGAGGCGAGGAGGTCATGACCGCTCCGCAATCTTGATGTTGATGGGCACCGCCTCACCGCGCTTGTCCGGCACCTTCGGGAAGGAGATCTGCAGGACTCCGTCCGCGAGCTCGGTCTTCGCCTTGTGCGTGTTGACCGGCGACGAGATGTGCACCACCCGCTTGAACTTGCCGAACGGGCGCTCCATGGAATGATACTTGGCCCCCTTCGACACGTCGGAGCGCTTCTTCTCGCCCCGCAGCACCAGGTTGTTGCCGTTGATCGTCAGGTTGAGATCCCGGATGGTGACCCCCGGCACCTCGAACTTCACGACCAGCTCCTCCGTGGTCTCGAAGACGTCGGCGTTCGGCAGCCACTCGCCGGTGCCTTCGGCCCCGGAGGACTTGAGCTCCAGGAGATTGTCGAACAGACGGTTGATTTCGCTCTGGATGCGGCTGATCTCGACGAACGGTCCGATGTCGGCCATGGGGGCGCCTCCCGATTCGCGGCTCAATATAATGACAGCCCGAAGGACCTGCAAGGAGCGGCCTACTTCCGCTGCTCCAGGAGGTCGTTCAACACCTTCATGAACTGGTCCACGTCCTCGAATTGCCTGTAGACGCTGGCGAATCGGACATAGGCCACCTTGTCCAGGTCCCGGAGCCTCTCGGTGACCTTCTCGCCGACCCGGGCGGTGGCGATCTCCCGCTCGGGGGTCTCCTGCAGGACCAGCTCGACCTCGTCGGCCACCGCCTCGAGCGCGGCCGGCGAGACCGGGCGCTTCTCGCAGGCCTTGCGCAGGCCGCTCAGGACCTTGTTGCGATCGTAGGGCTCCCGGGTGCCGTCCTTCTTGACCACCATGTACGGGATCTCGTCGATCCGCTCGTAGGAGGTGAAGCGGCGGGAGCATCCCAGGCATTCGCGCCTTCGCCGGATGACCAGTCCGTCCTTCCCCTCCCGGGAGTCGACCACCTTGTCCTCGAGGTGGGCGCAGAATGGACATTTCATGGCTCAGCTCCCTCCTTGGATCCGCGCCATCTTGCGGAAATCCGCCATCCGCACTCCCCCCATCCACATGAACAGGAGCCCCAGGGCGATGGTCGGCAGGAGTGTGACGGCATGCAGGGTGATGGCCGCGGCGGCGGCGCTCGCCTGCGCCACCCCCCAGAACCCGGCCAGGGAGACCTGGCAGAGGTACTCGTACGGCCCGACTCCTCCCGGGGTCGGCATGACGATCCCCACGCCCAGCGGCACCACGAGGAGGAGCGAGTCGGCGAACTGCAGCGGCAGATCGAAGGCCCGGACGCCGAGGAGGATCGACCAGTCGATCACCAGCCACATGAGGAAGGAGAGGGCGATGGTCTGGGCCAGCTGCTTTCTGCTCCGCATCACCCCCAGCCCCGCGACCAGCTTTTCGATGGTCTCCGACACCCGGGCGGCGATCCCCCCGTGCCCTCGGCCGTGCAGCGCCTTCAGGGGCTTCGCGAACACTTTCGGGAACAGGACCAGGACGACGACGAGGGGCAGGGCCACCGCCACCAGCGCTCCCACCCCCACCACCGCGTGACGCACGAACACCGTGGCCTGGTCCGCCTCCGCGCCATTGCCGCGCGCCGCCATCACGGCCGCGCCGCGGGGCATCAGCACGTACACCAGGAGGAGCGCCATCACCGTCATCACGTCGAACAGGCGCTCCAGCGCGACCGTGGCGATGGTCGCCGTCGTGCTCACCTTTTCGCGCCGCGCCAGGAGGACGGGGCGCACGACCTCCCCGAGCCGGAACGGCACCAGGAAGGAGACCATGAATCCGATGAACATGGTGGACGTCAGGTTGTACATGCCCAGCCGTTTCTTCACGGGCACCATCAGCACGCGCCAGCGCCAGGCCCTGATCAGGTACGCGATCAGGTTGACCAGAAGGCTCGCCCCGACGAGCCCGGGGCTGGCATCGCGGAGCGCCCGCCCCGCCGCTGCGACGTCGAAGCGGCGCGCGAACAGGTAGATGAACGATCCGGTCAGGAGAAGACTGATGGCAACTCTGAAGGCCGGCTTCACCGCGGTCGGGGATCCGGAGCGCGTCGCACACCGCGCGCGAAGCGGGCACGCCGGTCGCTGCGCGCCGCGCAAAATCGTCGTGAATATACAAGAAGCCGTGCCGGAATGTCCAGGCAATGAGGCGGGGGCAGGCGCGGCGAGTACGAGCCGAGGCCGCGTGTGAGCCAGAAAACCGCGGGAACGAGCACCCGGGGAGCCGGCTCATCCGCGCGGCCGGAGGCGGTGCCCCGCGGCGAGTGCGGCCGCCGCTCCGTGGGTCCGCAGCGCGGCCTACTGGCGCGTGGTGAAACCGGAGAGCTGTTCTTCGAGGGAGCGGGCGCGGGCGCGGAGGGACTGGAGCGCCTCGCCCAGGTGACGCGCGGCGGCCAGGTTCGAGGCGGCGATGGCCACCAGGCCGGAGAGCCCTTTCAGGACCTGCTCGGAGGCGTCGCTTTGCTCGGACGTGGCGCGGTGCAGGGACGCGACCATCCCGCCGACGTTGCCGATGGCATGCGTGACCGAGCGCGAGCCGCGGGTCTGCTCGGCGGTCGCGCGCTTGACGTGTCCCGACATCTCCCGCATGTTCTCGACCGCCGACATGATCTGCTCCGAACCGAGGGTCTGCTCGTTGGTCGCCTTCTTGATCTGCGCCACCATGTCGTGCACCTTGCCGACCGAGGCGGCCACCGCCTGGCTCCCGCGCGCCTGCTCGCGCGTCGCGCCGGCGATTTCGCGGACCCGGTCGGACGACTGCCGCGCCGACTCCAGGATCTCCCGCAACGCCCGCCCGGCCTCGCGCGACCGTTCGGAACCCTCCTCGACCCGGCGCATCCCCTCCTGCATCGCGTCGACCGCCCGGCCGGTCTCGGTCTGGAACGAGCCGATCAGGTTGCCGATCTCCTTGGCGCTCTGAGCGGTCCGCTCGGCGAGCTGGCGGATCTCCTCGGCGACCACGGCGAAGCCGCGGCCGTGCTCCCCCGCCTGGGCCGCGATGATCGCGGCGTTGAGCGCCAGCAGGTTGGTCTGCTCGGTCACCTCCTGGATGACGTTCAGGATGAGGCCGATCTCCTGGCCCTTGAGCCCGACGGACTCGATCACCTTGCGGGTCTGCGACACGCTGCCGTAGATGCCGTCCATCCCTTCGATGGTGAGCTGCACGGCGCGCATCCCCTTCTCGGCGTTCCCCGCCACGAGCTCGGAGATCGCCTTGCTGTCGGCGGCGCTGCGCTCCACCTGCTCGATGACCCGCCCCATGCGCGCCATCGCCTCGGACGTCTCGGCGACGAAGCGGTTCAGGAGCTCGACGTTGCGGTCGATCTCCTTGATCGAAGCGACCAGCTCCTCGGTCGTCGCGGCCGTGTCCTCCACCGACATGGTCAGGCCGTCGGCGTGCCCCGCCACCTCCTCGATGGTGGCCACCATCGCCAGGATCGACGAGGTCGTCTCCTCGGACGAGGCGGACAGCCCGGTCACGCCTCCTCCGACGCTCTTGATCGACCTCGCCATCGATTCGGCCGCCGCGACGGTGCGCTGCAGAGAATCCTGCTGGCCGGTCGTGCCGGAGCGGACCTCCTCCACCGAGGCCTCGATGGTCTTGAGGGCGTCGTCCATCCTCTGGGCGTCGGACCTCATCCTGGCGAAGAGCCCCTCCAGGCGCTCCGACAGCGCGTCGATCGCCCCTCCGGCCCGGCCGATCTCGTCGCGGGTCTCGAGGCCGGTGCTCTGTCCCAGCTCGCCTGCCGTCAGGACCTCGGCGGCCCGCGCCACCATTCTGGCCGGTTCGGCCACCATGCGGCGCGCCGCCACGTGCGTCAGGAGGGCCCCGGCGCACACGGCGAGGAGCGCCGGCAGGGAGGCCTCCCAGGCGAAGGCCCGGCGGGCGTCGTCGAGCGTCGCCGCCGCGAAGGCGACCCGCACCTCTCCCGTCCGCGCGACTTGCCGCGCCCCGCGCGGTCCGGCGTCATCCCGGCCTGCCGCAATCCCCGGCCCCCGCGACGCCGCCCCGGCCGGCCGCGGGCCGATCCCGGAGCCACCTCGGGCCACGGACGCCGGCTCGGGACCCGGGGCCGCAATCTGCATGGGATAAATGAAGACGTACAGGGGCTCACCCGAAACGCTCTGGATCTGGTCGCCCCGGCCGGCCGGGACCTGGGGCAGGCCGCGTGCCGCGTAGATCGGCCGCCTTTCCGAAGCTCCCGCCTCGGCCAGGAGGCTCCCCTCGCCGTCGACGATTTCGACGTGGACCAGATCGCCTTCCCCGGCCAGCCTCGCGACGAGCCGGGCCAGGCCGGCGGAGCCGGATGTCTCCAGGCTTTCCCCCCCGGACAGGGCAACGAGCCGGGCCAGGAACAGCCCGCGCTGTCGCATCGACTCGAACGCCCGGCGGTCGACGAGGCTCGCCCCGGCCCAGATCAGCGTGGCGCCCAGGGTGGCGAGCAGAATGCTCGCGCCCAGGACCAGCTTGTGGCCCAGGCCGGGGCTCCACCGATCCTCGAGGACCCTGACGACGCGTCCGTTCCTGCGTCCGGCCATGCAGCGGCTCCATCGCCCACCCTGCCGCCCGGCGCCGGCGGCCGGACACACTCCAGGCAGGGCACGACGGGGGCTCAATATAGGGTCCCCAACCTCGGAGGGGCAATGCCGGGCGGACGCCGACGTTCGGGCGACCTGCGTCAGGAGCGCGAGACGTCCGGGAGCGGGTAGCCCGGGGGCGGGCCGTCCGAGAGCCACGGTGTCCTCTGGCGCCGTCCGTGCGCCCGCGCCAGGCCGCGCTTCCATGCGAAGAGCGGGGCGTACGCCCGGTCGCGCACGAACTCCGGGACGATCTCCAGTGGATCGAGGAGGGAGACCGCGGCGATATCGGCCAGGGTCAGGGCGCGCCCCACGAGGTACGGCCCCGCCGCCACGCGGGACTGGAGCTCGGCGAGGACGAGGCGCAGGCGCTGACGGCTCTCGGCGATCTCCATCGGATGGACCTTGAACTTGCGCCTCAACCGCGGCTCGAGAAGCCGCAGCATCGGGCCGTTGAGCCAGCGCCCGGGCGGCCTCGACCAGAGCAGCGTCCCCAGAAACAGCGAGGGGTTCTCGAACGCCACCTGGTAGCCGACCCGCCGCGCATCCGGCCCGAGCACCTCATCGCATTGTCGTTCGAGGGCCAGGACCTCGGACCGCTCCGATGCGTCCCGCGGCAGGAGGGGCGGGTCGGGACGGGCCTCCTCCAGGTAGGCGGCGATGGCGTTCGACCCTTCCACCAGCAGCCCGCCGTCCCGAAGCACCGGCACGTGCCCGCGGCCCCCCGCCCGGATCGCCTGGCGCCTGGTGAAGGGGTTGACCGCCTCGATGCGGTACGGCAGGCGCTTGAAGTCCAGGCAGAAGCGCGCCTTCTCGCAGAAGTGCGACCAGAAGATCTCGTACAGGACGATCGCCATGCCGCCGCACGTTACCACAGCGCGGCAGCATTCCCGGTTGACTGCAGACCGGCCCGAGGTACATTCGGTCATACACGAAGCGGTGCGCCTCTATTGCCGTGCCTGCCGTCCAGGGAGGGCCGCCTGCCATGCGGATGATGCGATCTGCGAGAGACCTTTCGAGCCTGGTCTTCCTGCTGGTCTTTTGCTCGATGGTCCGGCCGACGGGCGCCGAGCCCTGCGGTTCGACGCTGCCAATCCAGCACTTTCTGGATGGAACCTTTCTAGGCCTCCCCGAAAGCGAGCTGGCGGGGCGCGTCACAATCTTTGGGGCCTCTCCGGGGATCGACAGCGGCAGCGCGCTGTTCGTCTGCGGGGCGGCCGGTCAGATCACCGGTGGCGGGACCTGTACCGCAGGCGCGGGGACATCCAACGACGGCGTCGTCACGATTCTGGGCGACTGGAGCGCCGCGGGGGTCAACGGTTGCCCGCGGGCGCTTGCGAACGGCGATTCGCCGAATGTCGCATTCGTCACGTCGATCAAGGACGAAGGGACCCGCTTCTTCAGAGGGGTCTACGTCCTGGCCTCGGTCGGGTACAGCGCCGATGTCTACGGTCGTTCGTGCTGGATTTCGCACACCCGCTGGACGATTCGGGGAACCGCGTCCTGCCGCTGACGGCGAGCACGCTGCCGACTCCGCGCATCATGTCGGTCCTCAATCAGGGGGGCTCGACGGTCGTCCTGTTGGACTGGCCTGTCCCGCAGACGCACGACGACTGCGCGCAGAATCTGGCGGGGACCTGCACCGACTATCCCGCGGGGGTCCGGCCGGTCGTGGACGCCTACGCGATCTACGGACACACGGGACCCTGCAACGAGCCGCCCACCAGCGGGCGGCTGTCCGCCTGGACCGCGCCTCTGGCCTCGCCCGGCGAGATCATCCGGACGACGGGACCCTCGGCGACCGTGACGGTCCCGTTCGATCCCGCGGGACTGCAATGCACCTACCTGGCCATCGGTCTGATCGTCGGCGGATTTCCCGGCGGGGCCGTGTCCGCGCCGGCGATCGTGGGCGGCCCCAATTGCGACACCGATCTGTATCTGGATCCGATCGACAACTGCCCCTGCGTCGACAATCCCGCCCAGGAGGACACGGACGGCGACGGCGTCGGGGACGCCTGCGACAACTGCGTGCTGGTGCCGAACCGCGGCCAGAGCGACGTCGACGCAGACGGCGTGGGGGACGCCTGCGACAACTGTCCTTCCGCGCCCAACCCGAGCCAGGTCGACCGGGATGGAGACGGTCGGGGCGATACCTGCGACAACTGCCCGGACGTCGCGAATGCGAATCAGGAGGACCAGGACGCCGATTTCGCCGGTGATGTGTGCGACAACTGCCTGACCGTCGCGAATACCGCGCAGCAGGATTTCGACCACGATGCGCCCGGCGATGCGTGCGACAACTGCCCGAATGTGCCGAACCCCGACCAGCGTGACAGCGACGGGGACACGCTGGGCGACTACTGCGACCGGTGTCCTTTCGATCCGCATCCGGAGGCCGTCTGTTGCCAGTGCATTCCCAGCGTGTGCATAAGCTTCTCCAGCCCGATCGGCAAGGGCTCAGGGATCGTGAGCTGGCGGACGCTTGCCGAGGTCGACCTCATCGGTTTCCACGTGGTGTCTTACGACAATCAGGGGAACCGGACGCAGCTGAATCCCGTCCTGATCCGCTGCGAGGAATGCTCCACCGGCCTGGGACATTCTTATGCGACCATCATCCCCAAGCACAAGAGCGGGCATGACGTGTTCATCGAGATGCTCCGGGTGCCCGGCCCGGTGCAGGTTCACGGGCCGGCGGTGAAGGACTGCACTCCCTGACAACGCGAACGACCTTTCACGCTGGACTCCCGGTCGCCCGCGTCCGGCACCGTAGCACCGCAAGGGCGCCGAGTCCGGCGGCGAGAATCACGCTGAGCCCGCAGAACTTGAGATCGACGATCGCCGCCGGCAGCACGGCGCTTCGGCGTTGACCGGTCGCGCGCCGCGATGGTACAAGTCGGGCCGGGAGGGACCCATGGATCTCGGACTGAAGGACAAGGCCGCCCTCGTGACGGGCGGATCGCGCGGCATCGGGCGGGCCGCGGCGAAGGCGCTTCTCCGCGAGGGGGCTTCCGTCATGGTGTCGTCCCTGCGCAGGGAGTCCGTCGAGGCGGCCGTGAAGGAGCTGGCGCCCCTGGGACGGGTCGAGGGGACGCCCTGCGACGTCGCCGTGGAGGCGGACGTCGTGCGCCTGGTCGCGGAGACCGTGCGGCGCTTCGGGCGGCTCGACGTCCTGGTCGCGAACGCGGGCATCGCCGATCCGTACAGGAACCTGGCGGAGACGTCGGTCGAGGACTGGGACCGGATGATCGCCGTGCACCTGCGCGGGACGTTTCTCTGCGGGCGGGAGGCGGCGCGCGCCATGCGCGCCGCGAAGATCCCCGGCCGCATCGTGACGATCTCCTCGACCTCGGCGTACGAGTGCGATCCGCTGGGGGGCAGCTACAACGCCGCCAAGGCCGGGATCGTCGGCCTGACCCGCTCGATGGCGATCGACTTCGCCGACTGGGGGATCCGTGTCAACAGCGTCGCGCCCGGGTGGATCCACAGCGACATGACCATCGCCGACCTGCCCCCGCGCGGCACGCCGATCGAGAACCTGGGCGTGCTTCCGCGGGCCGGAGAGCCCGAGGAGGTGGCGGCGGCCATCGTCTTTCTCGCCTCGACCGCCTGCGACTACATGACCGGCACCACGCTGTTCGTCGACGGCGGCCAGACGATCGTGGCCCCGAAGATGCGCTGGTGAACCCGGAAGGCCCTGGAAGCCCCGGCGGCGGAGCGCCGCTGGCGCCGATCCTGCGCGCCTTGCACGGGGAGGTGCGCCGCCAGTTCCCGGGGCGCGAGCGCGACATCGCCGGCGAGAGACGCGTCTATCTGAACAGCGCCGGGGGGACCCTGGTCGCCGAACGAAGCGCGCGCGCCATGGAGGAGGCGGCGCTGCGGGCGAACGCCCAGGACGGCGGCGTCTCGAGCGGCGAGCGGGCGACCGCCGAGATCCATGCCCGGGCGCGCCGCGGCGCCGCCGCGTTTCTCAATGCACCGTCCCCCGACGAGATCTCCTTTCACCAGTCGACCTCCCACGCCCTCTTCAACCTGTCCTTCGCCTTTCGCGATCTGCTCGGCCGGGGCAACAACCTGATCGTCACGCGTCTCGATCACGCCGCCAACGTCACGCCATGGGAGTCGATCTGGGGAGAGGACTGCGGCCTGGACGTGCGCGAGTGCGGCGTGCGCCGGGACGGTACGCTCGACCTCGACGAACTGGAGCGGCTGGTCGACCGCCGGACGCGCCTCATCGCCGTCACCTGCGCCTCGAACGGCCTGGGCACCGTCGTGCCGGTGGAGGACGTGGTGCGCATCGCCCGCCGCCACGGCCGGCCGGAGCCCCCTTCGGGCGCGGCCCGGCAGACCCGGGGGCATTGGAGCGGCGCCCTGGTGGTCGTGGACGCCGTGCATCACGCGGGCCACGGCCCCCTCGACGTCCGGGCCATGGACTGCGACTTCCTCGCCTTCTCGGGCTACAAGGTCTTCGGGCCGATCGTCGGGGTCCTGTGGGGCCGGAAGCGGTGGCTGGACGCCCTGCGTCCGTACCGCGTCGAGGCGAACGAGGACCGCACCCCCGTGAAGTTCGAGCAGGGCACGCCGAACCACGCCGTCCTGGCGGGGCTGTCAGCGGCGTTCGACTACCTCGAAGCGCTCGGGGGACGGGTCGAGTCGTCGGCCGCCGGGAGGCCCGAGCTGCAGGCGACGGCGGCCCGGCTCCTGGGCCTCTACCCGGACCGGGACCGCCGGCGGATCAAGTGGGCGATGTGCGCCGTGCGGGACTTCGAGCAGACCCTGACGAAGGGGCTGCTCCTCGGGTTCTCCGCCCTCGCGAAGCGCGGCGTCCGCCTGCACGGCATCGCCGAGGAGGGGCGCGCCGCCGAGCGGGATCCCACGTTCCTGTTCGAGGTGCGGGGCAGGACCCAGATGGAGATCAAGCGGCGGCTGTGGGAGGAGGGGCGGATCGAGGTGCCGGACGGCCACTACTACTCGCTGGCGGTGTACCGTCACCTCAAGAGTCGACGCACCGTGCGCGCCTCGTTCGCGCATTACGACGACCTCGACACCGTGCGGCACTTCCTGGACGCCCTGGCCCGGATCGTGGAGGACTAATCTGCGCTGCCGCCGCCGTCGACCACCAGGGACGAGCCGGTCATGAACGACGAGTCGTCCGTGGCGAGGAACAGCGCCGCCTTGGCGATCTCCTCCGGCTGTCCGATGCGGCCCAGCGGGCGGTTGGCCGCCCCCTTCAGGTAATCCTCCCAGCTCAGGCCGCGCTGCCGCGCGTCCTCGGGGAGCATCGGCGTGTCGACGTCCCCGGGGCAGATGCAATTGACGCGGATCCCCTGCGGCCCGTGGTCGATCGCCATCGCCTTGGTGAGGAGCACCACGCCCCCCTTGGACGCGCAGTAGGCCGCCGCGGCGTCCCCTCCGACCAGGCCCCATCCCGAGCTGTTGTTGATGATGACGCCGCTCTTCTGCGCGATCATCACGGGCAGCGCGTGCTTCGACATCAGGAAGGTGCCCTTCAGGTTGACGTCCACGGTGAGGTCCCATTCCTCCTCGGGGCAGTCGGGCACCGTGCGCGGAAAGAAGACCCCGGCGTTGTTGAACAGGACGTCGAGACGCTTGAAGGCCTTGAGCGTCTCCTCGACCGACCGGCGGCAGTCGTCGGACGATCGGACGTCGGCGCGGACGAAGATCCCTTCCGATCCCGCCGCCTTGATCTCGTGCAGCACGACGCGGCCGCGGACCTCGTCGCGGCCCGTGATGGCCACGCGCGCCCCTTCCTTCGCGAACAGCGCGGCGGTCGCCCGGCCCATGCCGGACGTCCCGCCCGTGATCAAGGCCACTTTCCCCGCCAGGCGCATTGCTGTCCTCCCCGGTCCGGACGCTCGGGAGTGCGTCCGAGTCATCGCATGGGACAGGCTATCCCGCCACGAACCCCCCGTCCACGATCAAAGGCGCCCCGGTCACGAACGACGACGCGTCCGAGGCGAGGTAGAGCGCCGCCCGGGCGATGTCGTCGGGCTGCGCCACGCGGCCGAGCGGGCAATCGGCCGACTGCGCCAGGAACGTTTCGACCGGCTCGCCGAGCTGCCGCGCCTCGCCGCGCAGCATCGCCGTGTCGGTGTCCCCCGGACAGATGCAGTTGACCCGGATGTTCCGCGGCCCGTGGTCGATGGCCATCGCCTTGGTGAGAAGGACCACCGCCCCTTTCGAGGCGCAGTAGGCGGCCGCCCTCGGGCCGCCGACCAGGCCCCAGTTCGAAGCGGTGTTGATGATCACGCCGCCCCCCGCCTTCTCCATCTCCGGGATGGCGCAACGGGACAGGAGGAAGATCGACTTGACGTTCACCGCCATCGTGCGGTCCCAGTCCTCCTCGCTGGTGCCGGTGATCGCCGCGCGCCGGATGATGCCGGCGTTGTTGAACAGGATGTCCAGCCGGCCGAAGGCGCGGAGCGTCTCGTCGACGGAGCGCCGGCAGTCGGCGTCCCGCGTGACGTCCCCCGCGACCAGGTGGGCCCGGCCCCCGCTCTGCGTGACGGCCCGGACGACGTCCCGGCCCGCTGCCTCGTCGCGGTCGAAGACGGCCACCGCCGCCCCTTCGGCCGCGAACAGAGTGGCCGTCGCCCGGCCGATCCCCGAGGCCCCGCCGGTGACCAGGGCGGCCTTGCCGCGCAGGATTCCACCGGTCCCCATCGCCGCCGGGCCCCTACCGGCTCGCCAGGCCGCCGGCGGTCTCGCCGCCGTCGATGATGTAGACCTGGCCGGTCAGGTACGCCCCGTCGTCGGAGGCGAGGTAGGCGAAGAGCCCCGCGATCTCCTCGGGCGTGGCGTGGCGCCCCAGGGGAATCTTTCGGTTGACCTCCTGGAGCATGGCGTCGGTGTACTCGGCGCGCTGCATCGGCGTCAGGACGTAGCCGGGGGCCACGGCGTTCACGCGCACGGCGGGGGCCAGCTCCAGGGCCATCGAGCGGGTCAGCTCGATCACGCCGGCCTTGGCGGCGTTGTAGTCGGCGTACAGTCGGTGCCCGATGAGGCCGTTGGTCGAGGCGGTCTGCAGGATCACTCCGCTCCCCTTCTCGACCATGTGGCGCGCGGCCGTCTGGGCCACGTAGAACACGCCGGTCAGGTCGACCGCCAGGACCCGGTCCCACTCCTCGGGCGTGATGTCCAGGAAGGCGTGCCTGATGCTGATGCCGGCGTTGTTGACCAGGATGTCCACGCGTCCCATGAGACGCACCGCCTCGGCGAACGCCTTGTGCACCTGGTCGAGCTTCGTGACGTCAGCCTGGAGGGTTCCCGACAGGGCCGGCAGGGTCTTCTTGATCGCCCCGCAGGCCCGCGAGTCCAGGTCGAGGACCGTGACCTGCGCCGCCTCGTCGAGAAAGCGGGCGGCCGTGGCGGCGCCGATGCCGCTTGCGCCGCCGGTGACGAGTACCCCCTTCCCCTTCAGTCCGCGCATTCCACCGCTCCGCCGTCGTCGCCTTCGGCCGTATGATAGCGCGGAGACGGCTTCCGCCCTCTCTTCAAGTGTGGCAGCATGGCGGCCCCGGCCGCTCCGGGGCGCGTTTCACCGGGCGCATCTCAGGCCGGACAGGAGCCGCTTCATGGTCACCGTTTCCGCCACACGCCTCGCCGACCTGATGGACCGCGAGCGCCGGCGCTTCGCCGCCGAGCGCCCGAAGTCGAAGGCCCTCTTCGAGCGCGCCCGATCGTCCCTGCTCGAAGGCGTGCCGATGAACTGGATGGTCAAGTGGGCCGGCCCCTTTCCGATCTTCGTCGAGGAGGCCCAGGGGGCGCATTTCGTCGACGTGGACGGCCACCGCTACGTCGACTTCTGCCTGGGGGACACCGGCTCGATGCTCGGGCATTCCCCCGCCCCCGTGGCGGACGCCATCGCCCGCCAGGTGCGCCGCGGCATCACCTTCATGCTGCCGACCGAGGACTCGATCGGCGTCGGCGAGGAGCTGGCCCGCCGCTTCGGCCTCCCCTTCTGGCAGTTCGCCATGACCGCGACCGACGCCAACCGGTTCGCCATCCGCCTGTGCCGCGCCGTCACCGGCCGTCCGCTCATCCTGGCGTTCAACGGCTGCTACCACGGCAGCGTCGACGAGACGATGGTCACGCTCGTGGACGGCCGGACCCAGGCCAAGCGCAGCAGCCTCGGGCCGCCGGTCGATCCGGCCTTGACGACGCGCCTCGTCGAGTTCAACGACCTCGCGGCGCTCGAGGCGGCGCTCGCGCCCCGGGATGTCGCCTGCGTCCTGGCCGAGCCGGCTCTGACCAACGTCGGAATCATCCTGCCCGATCCCGGCTACCACGAGGCCCTGCGCGCCCTCACACGGCGCACCGGCACCCTGCTAGTCATCGACGAGACGCACACCATCTGCACCGGCCCCCGAGGGTACACGGGCGCCTTCGGGCTCGAGCCGGACATGCTCACGATCGGGAAGCCGATCGCCAGCGGCCTGCCGGCGGCGGCCTACGGCATCAGCCAGGGGGTCGCGGACTTGATCCACGCCAAGACCAACGTGCAGGACTCGGACGTCAGCGGCATCGGCGGCACCCTCTCGGGGAACGCCCTGGCCATGGCGGCCATGCGGGCGACGCTCAGGAGCGTCATGACCCCCGAGGCGTACGCGCGGATGATCCCTCTGGCCACGCGGTTCGCCGAGGGGGCCCGGGGCGTCATCGGAAAGACCGGCCTGCCGTGGCACGTCGTGCAGCTGGGGAACCGGGTCGAGTACCAGTTTCGCGCCACGCCGCCCCGAAACGGCGCCGAGGCGGAGGCGGCCATGAACTACGATCTCGACGCCTTCCTGCACCTGCACGCCATGAACCGCGGCATCCTGATGACTCCGTTCCACAACATGGCGCTCGTCGCCCCCGACACCACGACCGAGGACATCGACCTGCACACGCGCGTGTTCGAGGAGAGCATCGCCGACCTGCTGGGACGGGAGGACGCGGTCCGATGAGCCCCCCGCCCGGCTCCGCCGTGGGGGACGGGATGCACGCCGCCGCCCTGCGCCTCGCCGACGAGATGGCGCGGCGCGCCGGGGAGATTGGCGTCGCGATCCAGGCGCTCCCGAACGGCACGCGGCTCATCGACGCAGGGGTCGCCGCGGCCGGGTCGCACGAGGCCGGTCGGCTCTATGCCGAGGCGTGCCTGGGAGGGCTCGGGCAGGTCGCCGTCGGTGTGCGGCGCCTCGGGGCCGCGACTCTGTCCGAGGCGCGGGTCACCGTCGACGCGCCGCTCGATGCCTGCATGGGATCGCAGTACGCCGGCTGGAAGATCCAGGTCGGAAAGTTCTTCGCCATGGGGTCGGGGCCGGCGCGGAGCCTCGCGGCGGTCGAGCCGCTCTTTCAGAGTCATCCGCTTCGATCGCGATCGGACCGCACGGTGCTGCTCCTCGAGACCTCGGTCCTGCCGGGCGCCGAGGTCGCCGACCACGTCGCGAGCCGTTGCGGGATCGAGCCCGCCCGCCTGACACTGGTCGCCGCCTCCACCGGAAGCCTCGCCGGCTGCACGCAGATCGCGGCGCGCAGCGTCGAGACCGCCCTGCACAAGCTGATGGAGCTCGGCTTCGACCTCGGCACCATCGTCGCGGGGGCCGGCACCTGCCCGATCGCCCCGGGCATCCCCGATCCGCTCCGCGCCATCGGCCGGACCAACGACGCCGTCCTGTACGGCGCCGCCGTCTCTCTCTGGGTGCGCGCCGACGACCGCGCCATCGAGGCGGTCATCGGAAGGCTCCCCTCGTCGGCCTCGAAGGAGCACGGGCGACTGTTCTACGACCTCTTCAAGGAGCACGGCGACTTCTACGCGATCGATCCGATGCTGTTCAGCCCGGCCCAGGTCACGCTGGTGAACGCGGCGACCGGCCGGGTGTGGAGCGCCGGCGCGACCGACGAGGGGCTGCTCAGGAAGTCGTTCGGTATCGACGGATGAGGGAGCGAATCGGTATCCTGGCCCAGGGGGACACCTGGCACGTGCAGAGTCTCGGGGCGGCGCTGGAGCGGCTCGGCTGCGAGGCGGTCCCGCTTCCGGCCACGCGCCTGTCCGGCCTGATCGGCGCGGGAACGGGCGGCCTCGGCGCTGGAGCAGCCGGGCGCGGGGCGACCTCCGGTTCGTCGATCCGCGCCGGCGCGTGCGCGCTCGAATCGCTCGACGCGCTGCTCGTCCGATACATACCGCCCGGATCGCTCGATCAGATCATCTTCCGGATGGATCTTCTGCACGTCCTGCACGATTCCGGCCTCCCGGTGATGAATCCCCCCCGGGCGATCGAGCGGACCGTCGACAAGCACTGGACCTCGCGGCTGCTCCAGGATGCCGGCATCCCGACGCCGCGCACGGTCGCCTCCGAGTCGTTCGGGGACGCCATGGCGGCGTTCGAGGAGCTGGGGGACGTCCTCGTGAAGCCCCTGTTCGGCTCGGGGGGCCGCGGGATCGTGCGCCTCAGCGATCCCGACCTGGCGTACAGGACCTTCCGGGCCCTCGAAATGCAGCGCGCCGTCTTCTATATCCAGGAGTTCGTGCCGCACGGGCGCTCCGACCTGCGCTTCTTCGTCGCCGGCGGCCGCGTGGTGGCCGCCGCGCGTCGGACCGGGAACGGCTGGAAGACGAACGTGGCGGCGGGGGCGGGGATGGAGCCGCACCGGCCCGATCCGCTGCAGGAGGACCTGGCGCTGCGATCGGCCCGCGCGGTTGGCGCCGACTACGCCGGGGTCGACCTGATCGAAGCCGAGGACGGGAGGCTCCTGGTCCTCGAGGTGAACGGCATCCCCGGCTGGAGCGCCCTGCAGCGCACGACCTCGATCGACCTGGCGCAGGAGGTGGCGGCCCTGGCGAGGTCGCGCCTCGCCGCCCGGCGTGCGGCCGCCTCCATGGCGTGACGACCCGGCGCCGCGTCACCGACGCGAAGCGCGATGCGGTCCGCGGGGCCTCCGGGCGGGCAGGCCTCATCGCCGCGGCCGCCCAGGCCGCCTGCCTTCTCGAGGTGATGGCACCGAAGCCGGGAAACGTCGGACGCGGGCGCGACCTGCCGGGGCTGACCTATCGCGATTTCGTCATCAGCGCCTACGCCATCGGACCGGCCTTCCGCGAGCACCTGGGGGGGCGGGTCGGCCGGCTGATCCTGGAGGCGGTGCGAAGGACGCGCCGCCAGGTGCGCACCAACACCAACCTCGGAATCATCCTGCTGCTGGCTCCGCTCGCCCGCGCCTCCCTGGAATCGCGCGGGGCGTTCCGGGACCGCCTGCGGCGCGTCCTGCTCTCGCTCGACCTTCGGGACGCGCGCGACGCCTACCGCGCCATCCGGCTGGCGGAGGCCGGCGGCCTCGGCAGGGTCGAGGAGCAGGACATCGGGGCGGCGCCGACCCGTTCCCTTCTCGAATGCATGCGCCTCGCGGCCGGACGGGACGCCGTGGCGCGCGAGTACGCGACCGGCTTCCAAACGTCCCTCACGGTCGGATTGCCGATGCTCAGGCGGCTCGGCGATCGCCACGTCCCCTTGCCGGTCGCCATCGCCCAGACCTACCTCGTCCTGCTGGCGGCGGCCCCCGACACGCTCGTCGTCCGGCGCCACGGGGTCGAGAAGGCCCGCGCCTTGCGGCAGGGGGCGCGCCGCGTCGTCGAGGCGGGGGGGGTCCGGACGGAGCGCGGCGGGGCCCTGGCGGCCAGGCTCGATCGCGACCTGCGCGCCGCCCGGCCGCCCCGAAACCCCGGGGCGACCGCCGATCTGACAGTCGCCTCCCTGTTCCTGTGGCTGCTCGATGACCAGGGGCTTCTGGGGCGGATGGGGACAGCGATGTCTACAGCGCCTCGACGACGGCGCCGCGGTTCCAGCCACGTGCGGTGAAGACCGATCCGCCGGGGCAGGCCCGCCGCGCCACGTCCTGGAGGCGGCGTTCCTCCCCCTCGTCGCCTGCGAAGGCGTACACCGCCGGCCCCCAGGAGGACTGGCCGACTCCGCGCGCGCCGGCCTCCTTGAGCCGGGCGATGAGGGCCGCCGCGTCGGCGTGGAACAGCCCGTTCTGCACGGCCGCGAAGCAGGAGCCGACCAGCTCCTGCGCCTCGGTGAGGGCCGCGCCGAAGGTGTCGAGGTTCCGCTTGACGAGCGCGGGCACGAGGCGCATGAGAACGATGCGCGCGATCTGATCGACCATCTGGTCGGAGGCCGGACCGAGCCGCGCGAACGCCGCCTCCTCCGTCTCGCCGCTGATCGTCTCGGAGGGGACGGGGACCGCCACCACGATCCGCCAGGCCTCCGGGAACTCGTGCCGCATCAGGAGGGGCGGCGCCTCCCCCAGCTTCTGCCCCTCGACCGTGTGTCCCCCCTCCACCACGAAGCCGCCGGCCTGGAACAGGTGGTAGCCGACGCCCGACCGGCGCGCGCGGTTCATCAGGGCGCACTGCTCCTCAGGGCCGAGGTCGAGGTTCTTGAGGCGCGTGAGCCCCGCCGCGACGGCCAGCGCCAGCTGCGTCCCCGATCCCAGGCCGACGTGCTCGGGGATTGTCTCCACGAGCCGGATACGCGCCTCGGGCCGGATCTCGACGGCGTCGCAGAAGCGGGTCACGAGAATCTCCACCCGCTCCGCCTGCTCCCCTTCCACCAGGAGCTTTTTCGCCGGCTCCATCCGCAGCAGGAGACGCGGCGTGTCGACCGACACCCCCATGCCGCCGAAGCGGCGCCCCTGCTCCCCGGACAGATCGAGAAAGCCGAAGTGGAGCCTGGCCTGGGCCCTGATCTCAATGCGCATCGTGCCACCCCCGCGCGTAGTCCACGAGAAGCTCGAACGCCTCGCGCTCCTCGGGGCCGGCCGTCTTGTCGACCAGCGGCCGCAGCCTCGAGATCTCTTCCAGGACCCGGTCGCGCCCGAGGAGGTGCAGGCGGGTCGCCAGGATCGTCCCCTCGATCACCGCATGCTTCGCCCGGTTGAGACCGGCAAAATCGCGCGCGCGTCCCTCCGCGATCACCCGGCCCCTGAATCGGCCGCGGTCCTCGCTCAGGTCCTGCGACTCGACGACGAACTCCTTCCAGTGACAGGTGTCCTCGAGCACCTTCGCGCGCACGCGGCCGGAGTCCCGGTGCGGCGGCAGGTGCGCCGAGACGACGCAGCGCGCGAACAGCAGGACGTTGTCGGTGAAGTGGACCACGCCCTCCGGCACCTCCTGGAGGTTCTTCCAGGTGATCGCCGTCTTGAAGGGCCGCAGGAGGATGCCCGGACCTTCGAGCTCGATCCCCATCGGGGCGAAGTTCGGCCGCCCCTCCGAGTCGACCGTCGAGACGATCGTCTCCAGGATCACAGGACGGGCTCGCGCGCGAGCGCCACGGCCATGGTCGCCTCCGGTTTATGGGGGGATTCTAGCACCCTCCTGGGCGGCGCGGCGGCGTGCGGCGGCCGGTCGGGAACTTTCCCCCGCCGCTCCTGTCCAATCAGGTGTGCCGATGAGACTTTCGCCGCCCGGCGTGGCATGCTGTCACGCATGAGGCGCAACGACGCCGCGACTTCGGCAGGCGAGGAGACCGTCCCCGAGGCGGCCGAGGCCAATCTTCTCGCGCGGGCGCGCCGGGGGGATCGCGACGCGTTCGACGGGCTGGTGCGGCTCCACCTTCCCCGCGTCTGGGGGGTCGTCTGGCGGATGCTGCGGCAGCGTGAGGACACGGAAGACGTCGTCCAGGAGGTGTTCCTTACGGCCTACCGGGGGCTGTCGGGTTTCCGGGGGGAGGCGCGCCTGTCGACCTGGCTGCACCGCATCGCGGTCAGCCGGGCGCTCAATCATCTGCAGCGTGCCGAAGAGCGGGCCAGTCGGGCGCGGGTCGAGCTGGACGATGTCCTCGACACGCTGCCGGCGGCGGCCGAGTCCCGTGACTCGCCGCTTCAGGCGCTGCAGGCCGGCGAGCTGCAGCGCCGCCTGGCCGACTGCCTGGGCCGGATGCCGTCGGCCTTCCGGACGATCCTGGCGCTGCGCGACGTCGACGACGCGCCGTACGAGGGGATCGCCGCCACGCTCGGAATCGCCCTAGGCACGGTGCGCTCGCGCCTGGCCCGCGCGCGACTGGCGCTGCGCCAGTGCCTGAATGGAGGGACCGCATGAGCCCGAACCGACCGGCAGCCGTGGAGCACCCACTCGAGTTGATCTCGGCCTACATGGACGGCAGGCTGGAGGCCGCGGATCGGGCGACCGTCCACGAGCACCTGAGCGGCTGCGCCGCCTGCCAGGCGATCCTGGCGGACTTCCGGGCCCTCGCGGTCGCCGCGCGGCGCGAGGCGGCGCCCCCGATTCCGACCTACCTCCTGGAGAAGATCGGCCGGAGGATCGACACGGAGTCGGAGGCCCCTCGTCCGGCCACTCGGTTGCGCTTCTTCCCCCGCGCCCGACTGCCGCTCGCCACCGCCGCCGCGGTCCTGGTCGTGGCGTCCCTCTGGGTCGTCTTGCGCGGCCGCATTCCCGGGGAACGCCTGGCCGAATCGCGATCCGACACGACACCGCAGGCCTCGGGACCCTCGACAGAGCAGCCTCCGTCGTCTCAGCCGGAGTCCGCCTCAGCGCCTCCAGCCAGCCCCAAAGAGACCGCGCCCCGGCCTGTCCAGCCCGGCATCGCGGGGCGTCCCGACGCCTCCGGCCTTTTCGGTCAGACGACCGCCTTCGCTCCCTCTCCGCCGCCACCTAAACCCGCCGACTCGGGCAGGCCCCAGATCAAGAAGGACGGATCGGCCCTGGGCGGAGCGATTGCGGAACGACAGGAGCAGGAGAATGACAACAAGATGAGCGCGGCGCGCTCCCGCGAGGCGGTTCCGGCCCCGGAGGAGAATCTCGATCGGCTCAACGCAGCGACGGAAGGATTGCTGGGGGCGACAGGCGCCGAGGGCCCGGCCCCAGCGGCGATGGCGGCCGGCACGGCGAAGCCGTCGGACCTCACGGGCACGACCCTGGTTTTCATCCTGCCCGAGGCACGCGTGTCGGTCCTCGCCGATCTCGGGGTCGTCCTGACCTCGGGGGACTACATCTGCCCGCTGGCCCCCGGCGGGCAGGAAGAGGTCCGGGCGCTCGCGGAGCTTCGCGCCTATGCCGCTGCGCAGAGACGTCGCACCGGCGCCGGCGCGGA
>DASYUH010000083.1 GCA_036001465.1 Candidatus Polarisedimenticolia bacterium | reverse complement strand
GGACTCGCACAAGGGCAAGCTGCGTCTGGAGGCCAGCCGCAAGGCCATGATCCACATCATGGGCGACCTGCGGGAGACCACGGCCGAGATGCAGCGGCGCGAACAGGAGCTGCGCGACAAACAGGAGCAGCTCGTCCAGGCGGGAAAGCTCGCCACGCTCGGCGAGCTCACCACCGGCGTCGCCCACGAGCTCAACAACCCCCTCAACAACATCGGATTGTTCATGGGTAACGCGGTCGACCTCGTCCAGCTCGGCGCCACGGACAAAGGGCAGATCGTCCGTGAGCTGGACCAGGCCATGCAGCAGGTCGGCAAGGCCACCGAGATCATCTCGCATCTGCGCACCTTCGGACGGGCGGCACCCGCCAGCCGGGAGCCGGTCTCCCTGAGGCAGGTGATCGAGCGGGCGCTTTCGCTCATGCAGGAGCAGCTCCGGCTGCGCGAGATCGAGGTCACGGTGGACCTGGGTCCGGAGGAGCCCGTCGTGGTCGGAAATCCCATCCAGCTCGAGCAGGTCTTCATCAACCTCCTGACCAATGCGCGCGACGCGGTGGCCAACTCCTCGCGCAAGGCCATCCGCATTTCGGGTTCGGTCACGTCCCGGGCGGTCGAGGTCGTGTTCGCCGACACGGGGGCGGGGATTCCGCTCGGCCTCGAGCGGCGGATCTTCGATCCGTTCTTCACCACCAAGGAGGTCGGAAAGGGCACCGGCCTGGGCCTGTCCATCACCTACGGGATCATCAAGGAGCACGGCGGCACGATCTCGGTCGTGAGCCCGCCCGGCAATGGCGCCACGTTCCTCATCCACCTGCCCCTTGCCCCCGGCGAGCCATGAGCCAGTCTCGCGTGCTCATCGTCGACGACGATCCAGCCCTGCTGCAGGCGCTTCCCGAGGCCCTTCGGCTCCGAATGAGCGAGGTCACGGTGGACACGGCCGAGTCCGCGGCGGACGCGCTCGACCAGATCACCGCACGGGACTATGACGCGATCGTCACCGACATCAAGATGCCGGGGACCGACGGTATCACTCTGCTGGCCGAGATCCGAGAGCGCCGGCCCGACACGCCCACCCTGATGATCACCGGCCATGGCGAGCATGCGCTGGCGGTTCATGCCCTCCGCGGCGGGGCCTACGACTTCATCCAGAAGCCGATCGACCGGGACTACTTCGTGGCCTCCCTGCGCCGGGCGATCCAGATGGGCGAGCTGAGCCGCCGGGTCAAGGAGCAGCAGAGGGCGCTGCAGCGCCACGCCAGCGAACTGGAGCGAACCGTCGAGGAACGGACGCACGAGCTGCGGGAGGCCAAGAAGGTCATCCACAGCCCTTTGAGGTGGCTGGCGGGCCCGAGCCGGCAGATGGAGAAGGTTGTCCAGCAGATCAAGCAGGTGGCCGACTCCCCGCTCACGATCCTCGTCGAGGGCGAGACCGGCACCGGCAAGGAGCTCGTGGCGCGGGCGATCCATCACCTGAGTGCCCGATGCAAGAAGCCGTTTGTTGCCCTGGACTGCGGCGCGATCCCGGACACGCTCATCGAGTCGGAGCTCTTCGGCTACGAGAAGGGCGCGTTCACCGGGGCCCATCAACGGAAGGAGGGGCAGTTCCAGCTTGCCGAGGGCGGAAGCCTTTTCCTCGACGAGATCGTCAACCTTCCCCTCGCCACGCAGGCGAAGCTCTTGCGTGTCTTGCAGGAACGACAGGTGCAGCCGCTCGGCAGCAAGCAGCCGGTCCGAGTGGACGTGCGGATCATCGCCGCCTCCAACATCCCCCTCGAGCGAGAGGTGCGCGCGGGCCGATTCCGCCAAGATCTCTACTATCGCCTGAACGAATTCGTGATTACCCTGCCGCCCCTCAGGGAGCGAGACGACATCCTCCACCTGGCGAATGAGTTTCTCGCCGAAGCCGGCATGGAACTCGGCCGCCCCTGCCGCGAGATCTCGGAAGCGGCGGCTCGGATCCTCCTGCACTATCCGTGGCCGGGGAACGTGCGGGAGCTGCGGAACGTGATTCGCCGGGCGATCCTCCACGCCTCGGATGTGATCGAGCGCGAGCACCTCTCCTTCCTCCCGGTCGACGCGTCCCCGGCGACTGCATCCCCGTCGGAGCCAACGCCGGTGAGCCCATCTCCTCTCGGAAGCCCCTCTCTGAAGGAGATCGCCGAGGCGGCGGCGACGGACGCCGAGCGGCAGGCGATCCGCCGGGTCCTCCAGGCCACGAGGGGGAACAAGAGCGAGGCGGCGCGACACCTGCGAACCGACTACAAAACCCTGCACCTCAAGATGAAGCAGTACGGCATAGCCGCCGGGCAGTTCAGGGAGTCCTGAGCGTCGCGACGCGCGCGCGGGCCACTCCGGTTCTCTGGCGGCCGCGCCATGGTCCTTGCGCCATAGCTCTGCGACCCCGCTAGACCTTCGGCGCTCGAGCTTTCCCACGCGTCCGGTGGGACTCTCCTCCCCCCCGGCGAGCCCAGGCAGCGATTTCACCAGCTACCACTGCCACTTACTCAGCGTGCCGAGGGCTTCGTAGCGCACTCGTGCTCGACCGCAGCCACGATCTCTGAAGGACGCGCCGGCGCGGTACGTGTCTTGCTGCATGTCGTGCGTTCCGCATGAAGGCTGTCTTGGCCGTACGTCTGAACCCTGGTCCGCTCTGAACAGGAGGGCTCTGCGATGCCATGGAAGCCGTCCGGGCTGGCGCTGGTAGGGATACTCGCCGTCCCGCTGGCGGGCCTCGGTGAGCCGCAGCAGCGTGCGCCTGGGGTCGGGTCCGAACCCAAGGCCGTCACGAAGACCCGAGCGCAGGCGGCGTTCGGGAAGCTCCCGCT
>DASYUH010000082.1 GCA_036001465.1 Candidatus Polarisedimenticolia bacterium | reverse complement strand
GGCAGGCGACGTCGTCGTGCCGGGAGCAGTGCACCTTGCAGATGCGGCAGACGAGGACCAGGTCGCCGAGGCGATCCGTCCGGCGCCGGTCCGGGCACGGGCAGGACATGAAGTCGATCTCATGGATGGAGCACCAGGAGGGGGTCATCAGGACTTCCCGCTGTTGTCGCAGACTTCGAAGCGGATCGGCGTGTCAGGGGCGTGCTCGTCGCAAATCGCCGTGATGCAGCCCCACCCGTTGTCGAACGTGCCGAAGATGCCGTTCAGGATGCCGAGCAGGCCGACCTCGTAGCCCCCCACGCCCGTCGATCGAGACAGGCGCCTGCCACCGATCTTTCCGGTTTGAATGGTCGGATGCTCGCCGAGGGCGGCGTTGCACTCCACGCGGGCCGCAATCAGGGCCCGCACAGCCTTCGCGTCCTTGGTTGAAGCGTCGTTCAGCAGGTCGACCACGTCCTGAGCGAAGACCATCCTGCTACGCGGATCGGGCTTGGCGTTCGAATCGGGAGCCAGGCCGATGCCGTGCATGTCGATTTCGGTGTTGCCCTGAAAAGCCTGCTGATAGCCCGCCTTCATCAGCTTCTGCGCGATCTCGTTAAACGCCGGGGTGGAGATTTCCAGCAGAGCGTAGGTGTGCGTTCGGGTCATCGGAACAGCCCCCGCAGCCAGCGCTTGAACCTGAACCACCGAACCACCCAGCCGAACCGCCAGAGGAGGAAGCGGACGCGCCAGAACGATCGACGGCGGATCTGGGCGCGGAGCCGGACGTCGATGACCGCCGCGTCTCGGCTCAATGGACCACCCCGAGCGCCATCCCCAGCGCCAGGCTGAGCGCGCAGAGCGTGATGAGGCCCATGAACTTGAGGACGTCCCCCAGTTCATCTGGCTCGCGCTCGGGGAAGAAGAGCAGGACCCACCCGAGCAGCGCATGCGCCCAGCGCTTCGACCACAGCCAGGCCTCGAACCGCTCGGTGCGCGTCAGGAGCAGCCGGTCGGGGGAGAACAGGAGGCGGTTCATGCGGCGGGGTACAGCGCCGCGAAGGCGTCCGTCAGCTGCTGCAGGTGGCTGAGCGCGCCGTTGCCGTCCTTCTCGGCGGCCTGGCGCAGGATGGGAAGCCCCGATTCGACCGACTCCAGGACCTCGGCGCGGGTCGCCGTCCGGCCCTCGCGCCACCATTCGACGCGCAGCGCCGGGCCCATGCGCAGGAGCGGCCGGCCCTGGCCGTCATCGAAGACGCCGTAGTCGTTGCAGACCCATAGGAGCGTGACCCCCGGGTTCCGCTTGATCATGTCGCCGGCGACGTTCGCCTCGCACGACCTGGTCAGCTCGTCCTCGCGCCTGACCATCTGCGGCCGGCTCATGAACGGGCAGTTCCGCACCGACCACTGGGCGCACTGGAGGTGCGAGGGTGGCTCCGACGTCGTGCGGTTGATGCCGCACATCGGCCCGACGACGAAGACCAGGTAGACGCCGAGCGGATGACCGCAGACCCAGCAGCGCCGCTCGCGCACGGCCAGGACGAACTTCTTCGGATCCATCGCTCGAAACTCGGGTTTTCCCCCGACCCAGGCGAGGAACCAGGGGACCGGATAGCCGCGGTCGTCGACGGGCAGCCGGCGCATCCGCGGCGGGAGCGCCTCGAGCTCGGGCCTCAACAGCGGCGCCGTCACGATTTCACCTTCGCGATGGCGGCAATAGCGTCAGGCATCCAGCACCCAGTGATGTGCCCGCTCTCACGTTCAGAGATGGAGCAGGAGCATTGTGCGGCCTCCAGCGCGGCGAGAAGGTCGGGGGCGGCGGCCACGAGGCGGGCGTTGGCGCCCGTCGGGTTCGGTCCTGCCTCAGGCCCGAACACGATCGCCACCCCGCGCTGCCCACCGAGCGTCTGGCTGACCTGCCAGTGCTTTCGCCTGCAGGTGATGTCGCGCGGCCCCGTATGCTCTGTAAGGCCCCATGGACCTGGCGTGTGCTTGGTTTCGTTCACGATTCCCTCAGGGCCGCCCCGCGGGCGATCTCATTCGTCACGGGGCGGCCTACAGAGCTGATCGCCGGCGGTAGCTCGACGATCCGGATCCCTGGTGAGAGACCCGCGGGCGGGACGGCCGCCCGGGCCGGTTGCGTCAGGTGACGCGCACGTGATGGCGCGCCCGTCCCGGCAGCCCGTGAAACCGGAACGGACGCGCCGCGCCCTCTGGAGGGGGTCCGCCTGTAGAGACTCCGCAAGCGGGAGGGACGCAGCTGGTGCCTGCCCCGGGAGTCGAACCCGGCTATGTGGGTTATGAGCCCGTTGACCGTCCGATGGTCCTGGCTGTTGCGATGGCCCCGCGCGATCGCCTGGCGCACGAAGACCCCGATCGCCTGGCGCAAGCCGTCGGCCTGGGCCTCGGCGAGGCGCCGGGACAGCTTCTCCTCGTTCCCGATGTCCGCGCTGATTTGCGCCAGGACGGCTTCGGCCTTGCGCCGGCGCTCGGCCGGATCCTTGAGCGCGGCCGCCTCGACCAGGTGCTTCAAGTGGAGAGCGACCTCGGCGAACGCCTCGTCGCGAGCCCGGGTGGCCGCCTCGTCCATCAGCTGCAGCGCGAGCTCGACCGCGGCGATGCGGCCGTAGACCTCCCCCATGCGGCGGCTGACGTCGGCTCGCAGGTCCTCACGCTGCACGCCGCACCTCCTGGCCCGCCGCCCCGGTGCTGCGGATTGCCCGGGCACACGTATTGCACTGCAGCGACCCACCGACTCGAGGCGCCGGCGCGCACGACAGCCGCGAGACGGCGATTTGGGCGGGGAACGCGGGGGCGGGGCGGCGGGCCATCACGAAGGAGCGACGTGCACGATCTGAAACGTGTTCTCCGGCGAACACCCGGACGTACGTACGTGCAAATACGGTCAGTACCTGAGCACCGGAGTGGGAGTCCGGTGCTCGACGCACGAGTAAATCTAGGGGTTCAAAAGCCGGTACAGAATCGGTGATCCGCCACGCATCGGATACGGGGACCGACGCGTCCCCCCCCACCTGCGCGCGCATCGCGCGGGGGGTCCGACGCATGGAGCACCGATTCCGAAGGTCCGGCAGGGTGGTGCGCCCAGCAAGACTCGAACTTGCGACCTTCGGATTCGTAGAAAGTCCATAGGGACACCGATCACCAGGGGCATGACGTCGGGAGCACGGCTTAGGGCTGGTCGTCGTCCTCCACGCTTCGGACGCGGGGCGGC
>DASYUH010000081.1 GCA_036001465.1 Candidatus Polarisedimenticolia bacterium | reverse complement strand
CCTCGCCGATCTCGGGGTCGTCCTGACCTCGGGGGACTACATCTGCCCGCTGGCCCCCGGCGGGCAGGAAGAGGTCCGGGCGCTCGCGGAGCTTCGCGCCTATGCCGCTGCGCAGAGACGTCGCACCGGCGCCGGCGCGGAGGACGCGCGGCTCGCCGAGCGCGAGGCGCCTGGTGGCGTGCCGCGGGAGCTGGTCGTCCCGGCCCCGCCCACCAGTGGCCCCCTCCCTCCCGAGGCGGCCGCAGAGACGCACCGCCGCGTCTGGACTGTGTTGCGCGACAGCCTCCTGGCCCGCGCCGAGGCTCAGTGCGGCCCGGCTCCCCCGGCGCTGCATCCGGAGCGCTGACGGAATCCGCGAACAGAGTTTCCCGCCGTGTCGAGATCTCCTACACTTCTCGGCGGTGCTCCATCTGGACTTCGACGTGAGCCACGTTCGGCAGGACGAACTTGCGGACGCGCACGATGGCGCGGTCGATAGGGAACCTGGCGAGAACCAGATCGAGAACGCCCCGGGCCGCCGCCTCGACCAGGTGGAACGAGCCGCTCTCCAGCATGCCGCGCACCGCCTCGCACACCTCCCGGTAGTCGATGGTGGCTTTCAGATTTCCGGTCCGTCCGGCTTCCTCCAGGTCGGCGAACAGCTCGAGATCGATTTCGATCTTCTGCCGCTCGCGGCGCTCTTCCTCCGTCACACCGATGTGGCAGCGGCAGAGGATGCCGGACAGCGCCAGGCGGTCCTCGCGTCGCGTCATGATCGTCCCGCGGCGCGCCGGCCGGCCGGCTCGCGCCTGCCTCCTGCGGGCCGCCGCCGGGCTCGCGCGTGGCCGCCGTCCTCCTCCTCGCTCCAGGTCAGGTAGCCCCAGTGCAGGGGCTCCCCCTGGATGTACTTCTTTCCCAGGCGGCGGGCGAGGTCGGCCTTCGTGAGCTCCCGCCCGAGGTAGAAGGCGTGGGACGCATCCGCGTCCACGCCGAGGCGCGGGAAAATCCTGCGGATGTCGGTCCCCTTCTCGAAGCGCTCGCTGTTGAACACGAAGATCGACTCGCCGTCGGTCTCGATCCGGAAGTTCCGGTCGGTGAGGCGCTCCTGCATGAGGCGCAGCTCTGCCTCGGTCGGGTGCGTGACCCTCGTGTCGCGGGTCGTCACCAGCCGGTCGTCGAACCCCTTCGGAATCGTCGAGCGCCGCGACGCGTGGTGCATCATGCGCCGGCCGCAGTCCAGCTCGCGCACGCTGCCGCGCGCCCAGGCGACCACCTCGGTGGTCAGGGCGTACCGGACGCCGAGCTCGCTCATGATCCCGAGGAGGACGGCGTTGATACCGGCCGAGTCGGCCTCCGTCAGCTCGGTCAGGTTGCCGACCCCCATCAGCATGTCGACGCCGGGCAGGGCCTCCCGCGCCTCGCAGTACCTCCGGATCGAGGCCGCGAACCCGAAGTGGATCGGGTCGAGGACGGGATCGACGATGGCCCGCGCGGCGCCCCGGCGGCCGGCCTCCTCGAGGTTCCGGTAGAGGGACGGCAGGCCCCCGCCCGCGTCCGGAACGATCACCGGCACGGCGGTGCGCAGCCGCCCGGCCAGGTGCATATTGCCCGAGTTCAGGCTCAGCAACAGCTCGGCGCCCGCGGCGTCGGCCGACAGCGCCTCGTCGTCGCTGAAGGTGTCGATGCTGGCCCGGAAGCCGTGCCGCCTGAGGAGCGCGACGATGCGGCCGGCGTCCTCGAGCCGGTTCTCGGGGGAGCAGCCGAGGTCGATCACGTCGGCCCCGGAGAGGCGGTAGCGTGAGGCCGCGGCCAGGATCTCCTCGTCGGTCAGCCTGAAGATGTCGTTGATCTCGGCCAGGAGCGTGACGGCGTGCTCGCCGTCGGGCCGGTAGCCCTCCGCCTTCCGGCCGAAGAACGACGGCAGGTCGCGCAGGTCCTTCGGACCCTTGACGAACGGGACCCCGAACCTCTTCGAGAGCGCGTCGGTGTTCGCCTGCGAGAGGCCGGGGAGACAGACCGTGTCGCAGGGCGGGAGCTTGAGCGTCGAGGTGAGGTAGTCGGTCGTCATCAGCGCGGCGACCTTGATCCGAAGGGTCTCGATCGTCCCGTCGAGACCGTCCCCGCACTCGGGCAGGACCTTCCCGAGCGCGTCCTTGGCGAGCTGCCCGGTCACGAACACGATCCGCCCGCGTTTCAGATCCACAGCGCACCGTGGACGTGCAGAATCGTCCCGGAGATGTAGGCGGCCCGGTCGGAGGCCAGGAAGGCGACCGCCTCGGCCACCTCCTCCGGCCGGCCGAAGCGTCCGAGAGGGATCCGGCTCCTCCAGCGCTCTTTCTCGGCCGCGTCCCAGTCGGCGTACCCCTCGGTCTCGATGAACCCCGGGCTGACCGCGTTCACCCGGACGTTGTGCGGCCCTTCCAGCCTGGCCATGGACCGCGTCAGCATCGCGAGCGCCGACTTGGCGACGAAGTACGCGGGGGCCTCGTGCGTCATGCCGGGGGACACCTCGGCGCTCAGGGCCGAGACGTTGACGATGGCCCCCGAGCGGCGCTGCCGCATCGAGGGGAGCGCTGCGCGCGCGCAGAAGAAGGCGCTCCCGAGGTTGCCGTCGATCATCTGTTTCCATTCGGCGTCGGTGGTCTCGGAAAGCGGTCTCTCGAGGAAGGGTCCGACGTTGTTCACCAGAACGTCGAGGTGCTCGAGGTTCCTCAGGGCGTCCTCGATGAGCCGCTCGCACTCCAGAGGCTGCGACACGTCCGCCTGCAGGACGACGGCGTGGGGCGAGACCGATTTCGCCTCCTCGATGGCGCGCGCCGCGGCCTGGCGATCGCGGGCGTAGTTGAGCGCCACCTTGTAGCCGTCGCGCAGCAGCCGCAGGGCAATCGCCTTGCCGATGCCGCGCGTGCTTCCCGTCACCAGGGCCGTTCGCATGGATGGGCCGCAGAGTACCACGAACCGGGAGGGGCTTTCACCCGCAGGAGGCGGCGGGCGGCCGCGGCGCGCCTGAGAAGAAGCCGGCGGCACGCGGCCAGGCTGCGCGCCCGGGCGATGACCGTGCAGATCGGATGGCCGGCCGCGATCGCCTCTCCCGCCACGGGGAGATCGCGGCACCCCAGCCGGGCGAGGGGCCCCGGATCGGCCGCACGCAGGTCCCTCTCCGCATAGAGGATCCCCTTCGCCATGAACCGCGAGGCCGGGAGGACGGGCGGCCGACCCGGCAGGTCCCCTGCGAGGATGGCCGCGAGATGGAGATCGAAGAAGTTGACGCCCGACAGCTCCTCCAGGAGCTCCATCGAAGCGGTGTAGCGCGGATTGACCTCGATGACGCGCGGCACGCCGTCCCCCAGGATGAAGTCGACGCCGTTCAGGCCGCGGAGCCGGAAGCGTCGCGTGATGGCCGCGACCGCTTCGGCCAGGATGCCCGCGGCGCGGCGCGGAAAGAGCCGCTCCGCCGGTCCGGCGATGGACCCCCCGTAGCGGAAGCCCCGGACGCCGAGCGCGCGCCAGCCCGAGAGCTGCTCGGAGAAGCCGAGGAGGACGGCGTCCTTCCCGTCGGCGACGAACGACGCCGATCCGGGGGTCCCGGCGAGGAATTCCTGCCGGTAGAATCCGCGCGGCCTGCTCTGTCCAGGCCGCGCCTCCAGGACCCGCATGCCGCCTCCCGAGCGGATTCCCTTCCAGAGACCGCGCCGCCCGTCGCGGGGTGCCGTGGCGCTCCTCCCGGTCCAGGTGGGCGCGTGCGGGATCCCCGCACGGCGCAGAAATCCAAAGAGCGCCCTCGGGTCGCGCACCCGGGCCACCGCTTCGGCGCGGTTCCCGAGGATCCGGCCGCGACGCTCCAGGCTTTTGAGAAGGCCCGGCCGGTTCTCCAGCCCTCCGGAATAGGCCAGCCCCTCCCACTCCAGCCCGAGCGCGGCGCGCGCCAGCGCCGATGCGGTTCTGGGACGGCCGAGGTCACGGGACAGGGACAGCGCGCGGAGGGGGACGCGGTTCGCGAGGGCGGCGAGGTCGGCGTCGCCGAAATAATCGAGCGCCACGAACCCGCCCGGGAAATGGCGCCGGGCGAGAACGCTCCCGGTCGCGGACGCCGCCAGCGCCCGGGCGCTCACGCCGAGCAGCAGGAGCCGACTCTCCGGCGCGTCCTTGCGGCGCCGCCGGGCTATTTCGTCTCCAGGATCTCGGACGCCCGGCGTCGCGCCGCCTGGCTGTCGATCACGGGCGGGGCCTCGGCCTGGAGCAGATCCTTGAGAAGGGACGATTCGACCTTGAACTTCAGATCCCCCACCGCCATGGCGCCGAGGGCGTAGAGGCCGGGGGCGATCTCGGTGCCGTTGTCCTGCGGCTTCACGCCTTCCAGCCCGTGGGGCGGGACCGCGTTGACGTCCGCCAGGACCTTGGGTCCCTTGAGAGACTCGATCGACCGGGTTGTCAGGAGAGAGACGCCGGCGGCGCCGGTGGCGAAGATGACGTCCGAGCGCGCCGCGAGGGCCGCCAGCTCCCCCTCGCCGGGCGCGGCGCACGCCTCGACGCGCGCGCCGAACAGGGTCTCCAGCTCCTTCCCCGCCGCGGCGGCCGCGGCGGCGCTGCGCGAGGTCAGGACGACCCGGGCGCCGTCCTGCGCCGCCATCGCGGCGGCCGCCCGGCCGACCCCTCCCGTTCCGGCCGCCACCAGGACGCGCAGCCGGCCGATCTCCCCCATCCCCCGATCCCGGCACAGGGCCGCGGCGCGAGCCAGGAGGGCCGCCGCGGTGGTGTATCCCCCCTTCGGATCGATCATCAGGCCGACCTGGAAAGGGGGGAAGAGCGTCCGCCTCGCCGCCTTGAGCATCCCCTCGGCGGAGGCGACGCCCGCGCTCGAGAAGAAAAGAGAAGAGAAGCGCGCCCCCTTGGCTCCGCGCGAGAACATGATGTCCTGCACGAGGCCGGGCACGTCGGCCGCGTCCACCCTGGCGTACGGGATGACGGCATCAAACCCCGCGTCGTACGCCATGTTGATGTCGAACGGGCTGACGCGCGCGTCCGCCGAGATCAGGTACAGGAGGCGCTTTCTCTCCACCGTGCTTCTCGCGTTCCGGCCCGGCCTCCACCTCTAGGCGAACGGGTGCTTGGCCTTGTCCTTGCCGGCGAGCACCGCCTTGACGCTCGGCTCCCCCTTCATGGCCCGGGCGATCGCCTCCTTGGTGGCCTTGAGGTTGTAGTCGTAGATCTTCTTCTTGTCCGACGCCTCCCAGTGGATGAAGACGCCCACGATGACCACGAGGTTCTCGGCTTCCGCCTGCGGGATGATGTTGTCCGCCACGGAGTCGGCGACCGCCTTGGCCACGGCGGCCTGGGCCGGACCGAACATGAGCACCGCCTGGTCCGCCCCCTTGATCGTCACCTTGTTCATCATCATGGTGGCCGGCTTCGGGATCAGGTTCGGCTCGAGCACCGCGAGGAGGGCCGTGTGCCCCTGGTTCTGATTCACCAGGCCGTTGGCGAAGGCGACGCCGACCGGCCCGTTCTTGGGTCCAATCAGGAGATCGATGTGGGCGATCTCGTTCCCCTCACCGACGAGCGATTCACCGATCAGGATGTCTTTCATGCGGCTTCCTCCTTACAATGATCGACGCCGGCGGCCCCGCCGTGTGGCGATGCGCCGGGACGATCGCGTCGTGGCCATCTGTTTCACGTTATAAGCCGGACCGTGGGACGTTCGTAGCATACCGCAAAACCGGGGTGAACCTTGCCGGCGAAACAGGGTGTCCCGCTCCTCCTGGCGAGCGTGGACGGACCGGAGGAGGCCGCCATCGCGCTCCACGCGGGGGCCGGCATCCTCGACGCCAAGGACCCGCGCTCCGGCTCGCTGGGCGCGTGCGCCCCGTCCCTCCTCCGCGCCATCGTCGAGATCCGCGGCACGTCCGGGGTGCCGGTGAGCGCCGCGCTCGGGGACGCGGCCGACCAGCCGGGCACCTTTGCCCTGGCCGCCGCCGGCGCGGCGGCCTGCGGCGCCGACTTCCTGAAGGTCGGGCTCCGCTTCGCGGCAGACGAGGACCGGGCCGCCGACTTCCTGGCCACCGTCGTCGAGGCGGCGCGCGCCGTTTCGCCCGGCGTGCGCGTGATCGCCGCCGCCTACGCCGAGGCCGCCTCGATCGGGACGCTGGCCCCCGCGCTCCTGCCGGAGATCGCGGCGCGCGCGCCCGCGGCCGGCTGCCTCATCGACACGGCCTTGAAGGACGGCCGGAGCCTCCTCAATCACCTGGATGCGGGGGCGCTGGCCCGGTTCGTCGGCGCGTGCCGGGATCGCGGCCTCCTGTGCGGTCTCGCGGGTTCCCTGTCGCTTGACCAGGTCCCCCGGCTCCTGGAGCTCGCCCCCGACGTCGTCGGCGTTCGCGGGGCGATCTGCGCGGGGGGACGGGGCGGACGCCTGGATCCCCTCAGGCTGAGGGCGTTCGCTGACGCGCTCCACGGCCGCCTCGCGGACGCGCGCCGGCCGGCATGAACCGGTCGAGCTGAGACGGCTCGCGGCCGCAGAGAATCCACACCGCGCTCGCCGGGGGGAGCATTCCGGGAAACAGGGGATCGACCAGCCCTTTTCCAGCCAGGATCTCCGCCTCGGCGCGGTCCCGGATGCGGCGAGCCGGTCTGCGAAAGCTCTTCAGCAGAACGAGGTGGGCCGCGCGCACGCGGCCGGCCAGATGAGCCGCGATCGCGTCGGAGGTCAGACGGAACGATCGCTCCAGCCCCGCCTGGCCGCGGATGAGCGACGAGGCCAGAAGGACCGGGACCCGTCCCGCCTCCGCGACCAGCTCGGCCGCCTGCAGATTGTTGACGACCGTGGCGCGGCGGGTTTGCGACGACAGAAGGAGACCGAACTGGTCCATGGCGCAGAGCGCCATGTGATGGGCGGTCTCCTCGTCCAGGTGCATGCGGGCCATCTGGCGGCGCACCAGATCGGCGAACACGCCGCCGCCCGGCACGACCATCAGCCGCTTCCGGCCCGCCAGGAGGCCGATCCGCTGCATGAGCGCCGGAAGCGCGTCACCGCGGCCGAGACTCCCACCGACCTTGATCAGCAGATCCCAGCGAAACGGCGAAGTCTTTCGCATCGCTCGGGCGCCCCCATGCTCCAGCCGGCAAGGAGAACACCGGGCAACCGGTCTGTTACGGCGCGCAGCGGGGCTTGTCAACCATCCACCGGCGGGCGCCGTGTCCCGGCTTCAGGTCGTGAAACGAAACGTCCCTTTTTCGCTCGCCATCAGCACGGCGAGCGCGGCGGCCGGCGCGGCCCGGTCCCATCGGTCCCCCTGGACGTTCGGCACGATCCGGGCCAGCCGGATGGCGTCCAGGCCGGCTCGACGCGCCGCCTCCTCGGCCAGGAAGGCGCCCGCGCCGGCCGAGATCGCCGTCGTGAGCGCCGCCCCCCCCGATCGCGACAGGACTTGCCCTATGGCCTGCGCCAGCCTGTCGACCTGGCGATCGCGCAGGAAGCGGGCCATGGACTCGACGGCCGCGGGACCGATCTGGTCGAGATCGGCGCAGACGAGACGTGCCAGGCGCCTCATGGCGTCCTCCCGGCTCCGGCCGCGTCCGTCCGGCGTCGGCACGGTGTAGTCCTCGGCCGCGATCGAACCCAGGATCAGGTAGGCGTCCCCCATGTTGGTGAAGTGCTCGGGCGCCACGCGACACGAATCGCCGCGGAGCGGCACGACCTCGGTGAGGCTTGCCGGAGGCGTTCGCAGGACGCCGGTATAGACCAGCTCGCCCGACTGGAGGCGGCCCGTGTCGGTGCGCTCCGCGGGGCACGGCTCCCCCCCGCGCACGGGGATGAGGTCGGTCGTGGTGCTGCCCACGTCGATGAGCAGCGCGTCCCGCACGGCGCGTCCGACCAGGCGGCCCGTGGCGGACCAGTTGGCCGCCGCCACCTCGAGCGGGCGCTTCAAGGCTTCCCGGATCGGCAGCAGCTCCGCGTGGCGATCGAGCACGCGCGGCTCGACGGGCAGCGCGTCGATGCAGGCGCGCAGGATCGACCGCACCCCGTCGGCGCGCGTCGGATAGACGTCCGACAGCTCGGCGGTCATCGTGACGCCGTGCGCCGCGTCCGCCTCCACCTCGGCCCCTTCGACCATGGCCCGGATCCGAGGGGCCAGTCCGTCCGGCTCCTTCCAGATCTCGAAGGGGACGATTCGCGTGAGAATCGAGGCGGCGTCCCCCCGGCACCTGAGGCGCGACAGTTTCAGATGGACGCCGCCGATGTCCCAGCCGCAGAAGTCGCTCATCCTGGTCTATCCCGTCGTGGCGCCCGGAGCGTGGTTCCGGGTGCGCACGATGCCGCCGTCGGGGCGGAAGCGGCAGCTTCCCGAGACCGCCAGCCGCCCGGGGAGTTCGCGCCCCAGGGCGGCATCGACGATCAGGCCCGCGATGTTCCCGTCGACCGACCGGCGCAGCCCGACATAGGAGGTCGTGAGGCGCGGGTTGATCTCGATGACCGTCGCGTCGCGAACTCCGAGCACGAGGTCGACGCCGACGTAGCCTCGCACCCCCGGGCAGGCCCCGGCGACCGCCGCGATCGCGGCGCGGGCCGCCGCCAGGGCCACAGGGGCCAACCGGTGCGGATAGAACGTCTCCCCCCCGTCGTAGGCCGGCGTCCTCCCTCCCCTGAGCCTCTGGCGGTTGAGACCCAGGGGGAGCAGGCCGGCGGAGGCGATGACCGACACGCTCACGCTCTCTCCGCGCACGTGGTCCTGCACGAGGAAGTCGGGGCGCCGGGTCGCCCGCCGCACGGCCCGGATCGCCCCGGCGATCTCCCGGCGGCGGCGAACCACCGCGATGCCCCGGCAGCCGCATCCATCGCGCGGCTTGAGGACGAACGGCAGGGTCCTGGCGCGCAGACGGCGCCGGGCCGTCCTGAAGCGCACCGCCTCGGTGCGCGGGGTCCGGACGCCGGCGGCCTCGAGGCACCGGGCGGTCGCGAGCTTGTCGGCCATGAGGCGCACCGCCGCCGCGTCGGGGCCCAGGAGGAGCCGCCCCTGGCGCTCCACGATGCGCGTCAGCCCCTCGAGAATGCCCCGTTCCTCCGGAGCGATGACGAGGGCGGCGTCCGCGCGCCGGAGCGCGCCCCGGAAGGCGGCCAGGCGCTCGACGACTTCGACCGACAGGCCCGGCAGGTCCCGCAGATCGGAGACGACGGCGTCGCGCATGGCGCGGCCTTCCGCGCGCGGCCCGGAGCGGGCCGCGCCCGCGGGCAGCGCGGTGAAGTGCTCGAGGACGGCGATCTTCATGGGAGAATCGCTCCGGCGGAAACCTGACCGACGACCGAGGCGAGCGAGATGCGGATTATACCCGTGATCGATCTGCAGGGCGGCGGGGCGGTGCGCGGGCGATCGGGCGATCGGGCCCGCTACCGCCCCGTCCGCAGCCGCGTCGGCGGCGGCGAGCCGCGCGATCTGTCGGAACCGCTCTCGCTCCTCGCCGCCTACCGCGAGACGATCCGCCCCGCCACCATCTACGTCGCCGATCTCGATCGCATCACGGGTCAGGGGGACCACGACGCCCTGCTCGATCGTCTGGTCGGGGCCGCTCCGGACGTCCGCTTCCTGTGGGACGGAGGGTTCCTGGACGCGGCCGCGTCTTCCCGTCCGTCGCCTCCTGCCGGCGCGGTCGTGCCGGTCATCGGCACGGAAACGCTGCGATCGATCGACGCGCTTCCCGGTCCGGGAGCGGGAAGCGGGCTCGTCCTGAGCCTCGACCTCGATGAGGCGGGGCTCATCGGCCGATTCACCGGCGGGACGCCCCTGCACGAGGAGGACGTCCTGGATCGGGCCCGCCAGGCGGGATTTCGATCGGTCGTCCTTCTCCTGCTCGATCGGGTCGGGACCGTCCGGGGCCTGCCGCGCGAGCGTCTCCTCGGCCTGCGCCGCAGGACGGAGGGCCTCGACCTGATCGCCGGAGGCGGGATCGCCGGTCTCGATGATCTCAAGTTCCTGCGCGACGCCGGATTCTCGGGGGCGCTCCTGGCCACCGCGCTTCATGACGGGCTGGTCTCGCCCGCCGATCTGCGGCGGGAGGGCTTCCTCGACGGGGCCGGCGCCTAGATCTCCTCCAACGTGGAGGTGGGGAGGCGCGGGGTCACCTGGAGCGATCGGAACCGGCGCAGCAGCACCTGGCCGCTCGGCATTCCCTTCCGTTTGTGGACGTGCTTGCGCTGCGTGTAATGGACCTCGACCTTCCCTTCCTGGCGGGCGCCGCTGTGATACGCGGCGACCTCCGCGGCCAGGCGCAGGCTCTTCTCGGGAAGGGCCTTCAACCTCTTGGGGTTGCGCACGACGACATGGGCCCCCGGACGGCCGGCCGCGTGCAGCCAGAAATCCCACGGCGAGGCGATCTTGAACGTGAGCCGGTCGTTCTCCTCGCCGCTCTTGCCGACCAGCACCAGGAGACCATCCGGGCTGGTGTAGCGCCGCACGCGGGCGGGGGTCTCCCCGAGCCGAGGCGGCCGTTCGCGGCGGGCCGGACGCGCGGCGTGCACCAGCCCGAGCCTCGCCATCGCCTCGCGCAGCCGCTCGAGATCGGCCGCATCGCGCACGGCCGCGGCGGGGGCCGCGAGCGACCTCCACTCGGCGAGGCGCGCGCGCGCCGCGTTCAGGCGCTTCTCGATCGTGACGGCGCCCCTCTTCCCCTTCTTGTACCGCTCGAACAGGAGCCGCGCGTTCTCCTGCAACGGAAGCGCCGGATCGATCGGCACGCTCAAGGGCTCCCCTTCGGAGGCGTACGGATCGGGCACGATGGCGCGGTCGTGTTCCACCCGCGCCTTCGTGAGGCCCGCCAGAAGAGCCTCGCCCAGTCGACGGAAGCGATCGCTGCCGCGGGCGCCCGCGAGCTCCGTCTCGAGCTTACCCAGAAGGGTCGAGAGCTTCTCCGTCTCCTTCCGGACGATCGCCTCGTGGTGGTCCCTGAGGTCCCTGAAGTCCCGCAGCCGCTCCACAAGGCCGAAGCCCGCTTCGGCCGCTTCCGAGCAGCCCGCGAACGGTGTCGCGACCGGGAGGGCGTCCCCACCGCCTGGAACGCGCGTTCCAAGGCGCGGGGACAGCAGCGGCAGGGGCGCGACGATCAGGCCGGCGGTCTCCGGATCGTCCCCCTCGGCCATCTCCTGGAGAGGACGGCTGGAATAGACGACGGGGGACCAGGAGGCCCGGCGCGCCGCCTCGAGAATCTCGACGAGTCGCTTCTCGGCCATCTCGTCGTCGGCGCCGGCCGACGTCAGGTCGCGGGCGATAAGTGGGCTGATCCGTGACAGGAACGACAGGGCGCCGCCGAGCCGTTCCCTGGCGATCGCGACCGCCTCCGGGCCGAGAGGGACGGCGTCGATCTCCTCGCGGCCGCGGGGCGGCTCGTACGGCTTGCCGGGCTCCGGGGCCCGGAACCTGCTCGCCAGGTCGCGCCCGTGGGCCAGGACGAGGCCCCCGGGATCGAGCGCGATCAGGTTCGCCGATCGCCCGAGCAGCTCGACGACGAGCCGTCGTTCCAGGGCGCCGTCCTCCCTGCGGGGAAGGCGGAACCTCATGAAGACGACCCGATCCCAGGGACGCTTCTCCACGGACAGCAGAGTGGCGCCGGTCAGCTCGTGGTCCAGCCAGGCGCCGAACCGGTCCGGGGGCTCCTCCGCGGCCCGCCGGGCCGCCACGAGGTGGAACCGGGGCAGATCGGGCCTCACGGAGAGGAGAAGGTTGTCCTTGCGCCGGGTCGCGAACCGCAGGAGATAGCGGTGCCGGCCGAGACAGGAGACACGGAGCACCTCCTGTTCGACCAGGCGTACGGCCGCCTCGGAGACTACGCCTTGCAGGAGGAACTGGTCCATGGCACCCCGGCCGGCCCAGCCGGGGCGGCCGGCGAACCCGAGGGCTACTTGTCCTTGACCTGCTTGATGCCGCGGGCGACGGCGCGGTCGATCTTGGATTCGACCTGCTCGACGGTCAGCCGTTCCACCTCGGCGATCTCGCTGACGATCAGGTACTTGGCCTTGTCGAGCATGCGCCGCTCGCGATAGGACAGGTTCTTCTGGATGGCGAGATGGCTGAGACTCTTGAAGACTCGCGCGACCTCGGTGATGGACCCCGTCCGCATCTTGTCGGAGTTTTCCTGGAAGCGCCCCTTCCAGTCGTCATAGAGGGTGATCTTGGTGTCCTTGAGGACGTCGAAGACGTCCTCGACCTCTTTCTTCGTGACGACGCGGCGCAGCCCGACATTGGTGGTGTTGCTGCGGGGGACCATGACCGTGCTGTCGTTGGCGACGATGCGCAGGGTGAGGAACTCCTCCATCCTGTCGCCCATCGATCGCTTCTCGATCTGTTCGATAATACCGAGACCATGGTTCGGATAGACAACCTTGTCGCCGATCTTGAATTCCTTGATTTCCAACGTCCGCCTCCAGCCACCCCGGGGCTTCGATGGGTGGTATTTTCGTAAAAAGTGAGTCAAATAATAGCAGGAATTGGACCTTTCGTCAATCACCCGGCCCGGGCCTGAAACCCGGGAGTCGCGGAGGGGATCGAGGTGGTCCGAGTCGGCATCGCGGGATGGGATTACCGGGATTGGGCCGGCGTCGTTTATCCGGACCCGTCTCCGCGGCGCTTCGATCGTCTCGCGTTTCTCTGCAGCTTTTTCGATGTCATCGAAATCAATTCCACCTTCTACCGCCAGCCCGCGGCGAAGGCGGCGCGGTCCTGGGCAAGTCGCGTGTCTTCAGAGAGTTCGTTCCGGTTCACGGCGAAGCTCTTCCAGATCTTCACGCACGCGCCGAGCGGCTCGCTGACGTTGCGGGACCGGGCCGCCGGAGCATCCGGAGACCTCGATCTGCGCGGCGAGGCGCGCACCTACCTGGCGGGGATCGCCCCGTTGCTCGAAGCCCGCCGGCTCGGAGCGGTGCTCATGCAGTTCCCGCAGGCGTTCCATGACCGCCCCGAGAGCCGTGCCCACCTCGAGACGGTCGCGAGGCTCCTGCCCGGCCTTCCCCTGGTTGCCGAATTCCGGCACCGCAGCTGGGACAACGCGGGGGCGCTCGCTTTCCTGCGGAACCTCGGTGTCGGATTCTGCAACATCGACCAGCCGGCGCTGGGGGGGACCCTGCCGCCCACGGCGCACGTGACATCCCGCGTCGCCTATGTCCGCCTGCACGGCAGGAACGCCGCGAACTGGTTCCGGGAAACGGGGCGCGGCCCCGGGCCGCATCCCACCGCGTCCCCCGTCGCCGCGCGCTACGACTACCTTTACTCCATGGAGGAGCTGCGGCCGTGGGTGGAGCGGATCCGATCGATCGCCGCGGGGGCGGAGGAGGTCTTCGTCATCGCCAACAACCACTACCGCGGCAAGGGGCCGGCGAATGCCCTGATGATCAAGAGCTCCCTGTCGATGGGGAGCGTCAAGGCCCCCGCCGGGCTCGTCGCCGCCTACACCGATTTGAAGACGATGGCCGAGCCGGTCGAGGCTCCTCGAGCCAGGTCGCCCCGGCAGGGGAGGCTGTTCTAGGAGCCTGTCGGAGTCAGGCCTCTTCCAGGACTTCCGCCGCGCCGATCCGCTGGGTGCCGTCCGGCTCGGTCGCGACTTCGCGGACCTCGTCGATTTTGCAGTTGCCGCACAGGGGAAGGCCGCCGAACTCCTGCGCCAGGTAGCGACGGCGGATCTCGCTCGCCACCGGGCCGTTCCAGACGTCGTGGATCGATCGGTGCGTGATGTTGCCGAGCACCTGCTCGCGGCTGTAATCGACGCAGCAGAGGACCATGTCGCCGTTGAACATGATGTAGGCCTGCTTGAACAGGCGCGTGCACGTCGTGTAGTACGACATGGCCTTCGTGCGGCTGAAGCGTTCGGCGTTCCGGATGTTGCCGCCGCGGTTCTCGAGCGTGGTGTACTTCGAGGCGACGCCGCGCGCGCGCCAGTAGGCGACGGCCTGGCGCGCGTCGATGACCGAGGTGTCGACCATGGTGATCCAGAGCCTGGGGCGATCGAGGCCGCGCCGGCGCTGCTCGTCGATGAAGTGGTTGACGTTGGCCAGGGTGCGGTCGAAGTCCATGCTCCCCCTCATCGTCGTCCCGTACGACTCCCGGTCGATCCCCTGGAACGAAACGTAGAGCTCGTGCAGGCCGCCGCCGAGCGACAGGAGGGCGTCGACCACGGGCGGCGTCAGGAAGTGCCCGTTCGACGTGACCACCACCTTGCAGTCCGGAATCGTGGCGTGAATGTAGCGGACCTTGTCGAACAGGTCACGGTCCATCAGCGGCTCGTTCATCAGGTACGGGCTGATGCGCCGCACGCCGTAGTGCGCCGCCTCGTCGACGATCCGGCGGAACAGCCCGGGCGGCATCCTTCCCCTGGGCTGGGAGTCGCTGGTCGCCCCGTAGGGGCAGAAGATGCAGTCGGCGTTGCAGCCGGTGAACGTCTGGATCTGGATGGTCCTGGGAAAGGACGGGATCGGCCGGCGTGTCAGTCTGTTCCAGAGACGCACCCGGGCGGGATCGCCCGGCCGATCCATGTAATACCTGTTGATCTTCAGGGCGCCCATCAGTCCGCGCGCTCGATCGATCGGTAGACTGCCAGTGTCCCCTCGACCATCCTGTCCGCCGTGAATTCCCCGACCCTGCCCTTCGCCGCCGCCGCGTAGCGCGACCTCAGGGCCGGGTCCCGCGCCAGGAGGACCATGGCCCGCGCCAGCGCGGGAGCGTTCCCGGGAGGGACCAGGAGGCCGTGGCGCGCATCCTCGATGATCTCCTCGATGCCGTCAAGCGAGGTGGCGATCACCGGCGTGCCTGCCGCCATGGCCTCCTTCAGCACCGCCGGCGAGCCCTCCCCCGAGGTGGAGGCGAGGACGAACAGGTCGAGCCCCGCGAACACGTCCGGCATGTCGTCGCGAAATCCCGCGAACACCACCCGTCCCTCCAGGCCGAGACGCCCGACGTCCTGCCTGAGGACATTCTCCCCCTCGCCGCGCCCGATGACCAGGAAGCGCGCCTCCGGAACTTCCGCCGCGGCCCCGGCCGCCGCCGCGAGGAACAGGTCGATCCCCTTGTGGGCCGCCAGGTGGCCGGCCGTGCCGATCAGGAAGGTCCCGTCCGCCTCCGCTCCGAGAACGGGACGGAGCGATTCCCGGAAGCGCCGGCAATCGCCGCGGCCGAAGCGATCGGGATCGATGCCGGAGTGCACGGTGACGACGCGCGCCGGGTCGAGCCCCTGGCGCACCAGGAGCCGGCGGATGGCCTCGGAGACGGCGATCACCCGGTCGACGTGGAAGGAGTACTTGAAACGCCCCAGGAGCGCGCGGCGAAGCGGGAACGACAGGCGTCGCGCCGCCACCGTCGCCGGCCGGCGGCGCCGGGCCAGCGTCCCCAGGGTCCCGAGCGTCACCGCGTGCGCCGTGTGGCCGTGCAGCAGGTCGACCCTTTCCTCGCGGACGAGGCGCGCCAGCCCGCGGGCCGCCACGAGATCGAGCTCGCCGCGCATCGGCATCGGGACGACCTCGAGGCCCGCGGCCGCCGCCCGCCGCACCAGCTCGCCGCCCGGCACGCCGACGATCAGGCAGCGCAGGCCGCGATCCCTCAGTCCCGCCGCCAGCCGCAGCGTCTGCGCCTCGCCGCCGCGCCAGCCGGCTTCGGTGTTGAGGTGCAGGATGGTCCTGGGGTTCACCGGGGCTGCGCGGGCGCGCGGCGTTCCTCGTCCACCAGCCGCCCGATCTGCTCGCGCGCCAGCGGCCCGCCGGCCTCGACCTGCGCCGGGACCTCGACCGCTCCCTTCAGGATGCGCATCTCCCACAGACGCGCGTACTTGAGGTAGACGGTGAAGGCGCCGAGGAGCGACAGCACCAGGCCGTGCACCCCCTCGAGGAAGCCCAGCCGGATGACGTACATCTTGACGAAGCGCGTGATCGGACGGCCGAGGATCTGGACCGGGCCCGCCCGTTTCCCTTCCTTGTAGAGCTGCGCCGCGCCCCACTCGCTGTAGAGCTGAATCTTGCGCCAGTATTGCCGGAACGAGCGGAACGAGTGGTGCTCGAGCGGGTGCCGCAGGACCGGCAGCGGCCCCGGAAGCTCGATCTCGGCGTGCACCTCCCGATCCTGGTACCGTGACACGTCCCTGCGGAACAGGCGGATGACCCGGTCGGTCCCCCAGCCGCAGCGACGCATGCGCCGGCCCAGGAAGTGATTGGCCCTGAGGATCCAGTAGCCGTCATGTCGCGGCCCGGACTCCAGGAGGGCGAGGATCTCGTCGCGCAGCGGAGGCGTGACCCGCTCGTCGGAGTCGACCAGGAGGACCCATTCGTGGGCCGCCTGCGGGATGGCCCAGTTCTTCTGGCGCGCCGAGTAGACGTACTCGTGCTGCAGGACACGGGCCCCGGCCTCGCGGGCGATGCGCACGGTCGCGTCGGTCGAGAACGAATCGACGACCAGGATCTCGTCCGCGAAGCGCACCGACGCGAGGCAGTCACCCAGCGTCGCCTCCTCGTTGTAGGTCGGGACGATGACCGTGAGGGGCGGCCGCGGGCTCATTTCTTGCGGTCCTTGCGCGCCGGCTTCCCCTGCTTCTGGTCGAACTCGGCCAGGAGCTTGCGGGCTTTTTCGGTCTCCTTGCCGGCCGGCCTGTCCTGGAACAGGCGGCTGAAGAACTCCTCCGCCTCCGGGCGGTTCCCGACCCGCAGCAGGCAGCTTCCCAGGTCGAAGAGGACCTGGTCCGACCTGCTGTAGTGCGGATACTTGTCCAGGATCGTGCGGTAGCGATCGATCGCCGCGTTGTACCTCTTGCGCTTCTGGTAGAACCGGCCGACCAGGCGCTCGTGCTCGGCCAGGCGGTCGTTGCACTCGACGAGCTTCTGGCTCGCCTGCGCGATGAAGGGGCTTGTCGGGTAGACCGCCTCGACCTTCTTGAATTCGCTGATGGCCTGGTACGTGAGTGCCTGATCGCGGTCCGGCGACAGCGCCTGCTGGAACAGCGACATCCCGACCATGAACTGGGCCCGATCGGCCGCCTCGTGGTTCGGGTAGTAGGTCAGGAAGGTCCGGTAGGAGTTCAGCGCCTCCCCGTAGTTGAGCTGGCCCCGTTCCTTGAAGAAGGAATCGGCGATCGCGAGCTGGATCTTCGGCAGGAGGTCGCGATCGTCCGGCGGGACGCGCGGCAGGACCCCCTGCAGCAGCGTGCGGGCCGCGTAGTAGCGCTTCTTCTCCATCTTCGCCATCGCCATCTGGTACACCTGGAGGGGCGGCTGCAGGGGCTCCGCCTTCTTGCTCTTGCGCCCGGCGGCGCACCCCGGCGCGAGCCATCCCAGCGCGGCGAGCGAGAGGAGCAGGACGCAGGCCGCGCCGCGGTCGCCGCGCCGGGCCCCGGTGGATCCCCTGGTTCTCAAGCGAGGAGCCCTCGGATCGTCCGGGGAAGGCGGCGCGGGCGGCCGCTGCGATCGACCGCGGCGTGGCGCGTGCTGCCGGTGGCCAGGAGCCGCCCGTCGGGCTGGCGCTCGATGCGGTAGGAGAAGGCGACCCGCACGCCGCTCGCGAGCTCGATCCGCGTGTGCACCCGCAGCCGATCGTCGTAGCGCGCCGGCGCAAGGTAGGCGCAGGAGGCCTCGACGACCGGCAGGAAGAGCCCCTCGTCCTCCAGGCGGCGGTAGTCGACGCCGCGGGACCGCATCAGCTCCGTCCGCCCGATCTCGAACCAGACGAAATGGTGGGAGTGGTGCGCCACCCCCATGCGGTCGACCTCCGGGTATCGCACCCTCACCTCGACGAACCCGTCGCCGGACACGTCCGCCACGTTCAGGATGATGCCCGGCCGGATCGTCCGCCGCCCTCGAGGAGACCGACGAGGGCCCGCGCCCGGGCCTGCGGATCGCGGCCGTCGAAGACCGCCGATCCCGCGACCAGGATCTGCGCGCCGTTCTCAAGAAGGGGCACGATGTTGTCGGGACCCACGCCGCCGTCGACCTCGATCTTCGCGACGCAGCCGGACTGCTCGATGCGCGCTCGCAGGGCGGAGACCTTCGCCAGGACGGAGGGAATGAAGCGCTGCCCCCCGAATCCGGGGTTCACCGACATGAGGAGGACATAGTCCAGCTCCGGGAGGATCTCCTCGAGCGCGGCGATCGGCGTCGAGGGGTTCAGGGCGACGCCCGCGGCGGCGCCCGATTCCCGGATGAGCCGGACCGTCCGGTGCAGGTGCGGCACCGCCTCCTGGTGCACGGAGATCATGTCGGCGCCGGCCCTCGCGAACGTCTCGATGTAGCGGTCCGGCTCCTCGATCATGAGGTGCACGTCGAGCGGGAGCGCGGTGGCACGGTTGACCGCCTCCACGACCATGGGGCCGATGGTCAGGTTCGGGACGAAGTGGCCGTCCATGACATCCAGGTGGAACAGCCGCGCCCCGCCCGCCTCCGCGGCGGCGATCTCCTGCGCGAGGCGGCCCAGGTCGGCGGTCAGGATCGAAGGGGCGAGAGCCGGCGTCTCCGGCAGGCGGGCGCCCGCGCGCGGGCCGTCGCCCGGCCTCTGCTTCGGGTCGCTAGCCACCGCCAGGGCCTCCTCCCGCCACGGTGAGGGTGACGAGATCGCCGCTGCGCACCGGGTAGCCGGAGTCGGGATCCTGCGCCACGATGGTCCCCGGAGGCGCGTCGGTACCCGCCTGGCGCTTCATCGGCGCCACGCGCAGCCCGGCGCGCGACAGGAAGGCCACCGCCTCGTTCTCGCCGCGGCCTGCGAGCCGCGGCATCATGTAGGTGCGCGGCGCCACTCCGCTGCTGACCAGAAGGGTGACCCTCGCATCCCGCAGGCCGGCCCCCTCCGGAAGCGGATCCTGGCCGATCACCATGTTCTCCTCCGCCCTCGCGCTGTGCACGTAGATCTGGTCGCCCAGCTTCATCCCCTGCTGCTGCAGGGTGATCTGCGCCTTGCGCGCCGCCCCGCCGCGCAGCTCGGGGATCGAGCTGACCTTGTCCCCCAGGCTCACGATGACCTTGACCTTGCGCTCCGGCTTGATCGACGCCCCGGGCGGCGGGTCCTGGGCCAGGACGCGTCCGATCTCGACGTGCTCGTCGTTGCGTCCTGCCGCCTCCTCGAAGACGAGCCCCTTCTCCGCGAGGAGCGCCGACGCCTCCTCGGACGTCAGGCCCGAGAGATCCGGGACCTGCACGTCCCGGCCCACGACCGAATGCCTCACGGTGTAGTAGGCGCTGAATGCGACAATGGCGACGAGCAGCCCGGCAACCACCGCAACCCAGGCGATCACCAGGGCGTAGCGACGCAGCTGATTCGCCTGGATAGTCTTGAAGATGCGGGCCTCCGCGCGCCAGCAGGCTGAGCGATCGGCATGGTAGCACAGCGGTTGCGCATCGCCCAAGCCGACGCGTGCGGCTTTGACCCTGCAGAGGAGACGCGGCTGCCCTCCGGCGCGCCTGAGGGCATGCGTAGCCACAGGTGGCGGGGCGCAGCGCATCGCGGCGATTCCGAGGCAAGTCGCGGAGCCTGGGTGGCCTGGATGGCTCCGTCGCCGAGCATGAGCCGCAAGGCGCTGCGCCCCGCCACCGGTGACCAGGAAGGGTTTCAGGCCCGCCGGAGGGCGGCCGCGAAGAAGCCGTCCATGTCGTCGCGATGCGGGAGAGTGGCCAGGAACCCCCGGCTGTCCACCAGCCGATGCAGGGCGGGAGGGAGGATCGTCCGGGCATCGACGACGCTCAGGTCGGCACGTGTCCCGAGCAGGGCGTCGATGCGCGCGGGGCCCTCCTCCGGCTCGAGGCTGCAGACCGAGTAGACCAGGCGGCCGCCGGGCGACACGAGGTCGGCCGCGGCCCGGAGCATCCGGTCCTGCGCGCGGGCCGCCGTCGCGACGTCCGTCTCATTCCGCCGCCAGCGGATCTCCGGGTGGCGCCTGATGATTCCGGTGCCGGTGCAGGGGGCGTCCAGGAGCACGGAGCCGAACGTCGATCGGAGCGCCGGCCGCGTCGCGTCCGAGGCCACGCGCAGGATCCCGGTGATGTTCAGGCGCCGCACGTTCTCCTCCAGGAGGCGGAGCCTCGCCGCCGAGACGTCGCAGGCGACGAGTCGCCCTCCGGGGGGCGCGGATTCCGTCGCCATCAGGAGCTTGCCGCCGGGCGCCGCGCAGAGATCGAGGACCCCGTCCGGATGATCGACGGGCAGCAGGAGGAGCGAGACGATCTGGGCCGCCTCGTCCTGAACGTAGATCAGCCCGTCCCGGAAGAGCGTCGTGCGCTGCGGCGCCCCGCGGACGACCCGCAGCGCCCCCGGCAGGCCCGGCGAGGGGATCGTCTCGATCCCCTCGTCCCGGAGCCGTGCCGCGACCGCCTCGCTGCGGCCCCCCCGGCGGGTCACGCGGAGGACGGTGGGGGCCGGCGTATTCAGCGTCCCGAGAAGCGCCTCGCACTCCGCCCGGCCATGGCGGGCCAGGAATCTCCTCGCCAGGAACGGCGGGAACGAGTGCTTCTCGGCGAGGTGCAGCGCGGGATCGGCCGACTCGTCCGGGAGCAGGGAGCCGGCCCCGATCCCCTGGTCGATCAGCCGGCAGGCCGCCCTGAGGACCGCGTTGGTGAACGCCGCGGCGCCGCGCCCGCGCCGCGCCCGCGCCATCGACACCGCTTCGTCGACCGCGGCGGCGCGCGGCACCCGGGTCAGGAACAGGATCTGATAGAGCGCCACCCGGGCGCCGATGAGGACCGGCGGATCGATCTCCGCGAGGGGCCGCTGCGAGGACTTCTCGATCAGCCGATCGAGCGCCCGTCTCTGTCGCAGCACGCCGTAGACGAGCGCGGTCGCGAGGTGGCGCTCGCGCTCCGCCCCACCGGACATCTCCGCCAGGAGCAGATTGCTGCTGCCGCCGATCTCGACCTTCTCGAGGATGGCGCAGGCGGCGGCGCGCCCGGTCCGCCCTCCCGGCCGGGCCGTCTCAGCGCGGCGCGGCCTGGGCAAAGATGTCACCGACCTTCGCGAGCCTGCCGTTCACCGCGTCACGCGCCATCATCGCCTTCCGGCCGGGGAACTGCAGCTCCAGGATGCGGACCCGGCCGTCCCCCTCACACTGGACCACGAGCGCCTCGCCCGCCTCGATGACCCGGCCGGGCACGGGGCGGGCGCCCGGGTCGTCCCGGGCCTCGAGGCTCACCTCGGCGCGCAGGAAATTGACCGGCTCCCCGCGCAGCCAGGAATAGGCGAGCGGCCAGGGATGGCAGGCGCGCACCCGGTCGGCGATCTCGGGCGCTCCGCGGCCCCAGTCGATGAGACCGTCGGTGCGCTTCAGGGAGGGAGCCTGCGTCGCCTCGGCCGGGTTCTGCTTCCGTGGCTCGAGCGCCGCGCGCTCGTGCAGGGCCAGCGTCTCGACCAGCAGGTCCGCTCCGAGGACGGCCAGCCTCGCGGTCAGCTCCCCCGCCGTCTCCGCGAGGCCGACGGGGCATTCGCGCTGCAACAGGATGTCGCCGGTGTCGAGGCCTCGGTCCATCTTCATGGTCGTCACGCCGGTCACTCGATCGCCCGCCAGGATGGCGTGCGCCACCGGCGCGGCGCCGCGGTATTTCGGGAGGAGCGACGCATGCACGTTGATGCACCAACGCGGGGGGATGGTCAGGATTTCGGGCGGGAGGATCTGGCCGTAGGCCACCACGATCACAGCCTCCGGTCCGATCGCCCGCAGCCGCTCGACGACCTCGGGATCCCTCACCGACTCGGGCGCCAGGACCGGAATCCCGAGCGCCTGCGCCTCGGATCGGACCGGAGAGGGCTCAGGAGGCGAGGAGCGGCTGCGCCTCGGCCGGTCCGGCTGCGTGACGGCCGTCGCAATCTCATGGCCGGACTGCGCCAGGGCCCGGAGCGCCGGGATCGCGAAGTCGGGCGTTCCCATGAAGACGAGCCGCATGCTCCTCCCCGGTTCATCGGAGGGATGCTCAGGCCGGGACGAGGTCCCAGTCTCCCGCCCGCATCCGTTTCTGGACTTTCCGCTTGATCAGCCGGCGCTTCAGTGGACTCAGGTGCTCGATGAACAGCCGGCCGTGCAGGTGGTCGATTTCGTGATTGAAGGCGCGCGCCAGAAGATCCCGACCTTCCAGCGTCCGTACCTTGCCCGCCAGGTCCATCGCCTCGATCACGCACCGATCGGGGCGTGTGACCCTCTCGGTGAACCCCGGGAGACTCAGGCAACCCTCGTCCTCGATGTAGGACCCGGCGTTCTCGAGGATGCGCGGGTTGATCAGGACGAGGACCTCCTCCGGTTTTTCCCCGACGCTCAGGTCGACGACGGCGATCTGCCTCGCCACGCCCACCTGGTTCGCGGCCAGTCCGACCCCCGGGGCGGCATGCATCGTTTCGATCATGTCCTGGACGAGGCGCTCGACGTCCGGTGTGATCTCGCGCACGAGGCCCGAATCGGTCGCCAGCACCTCGTGCGGAAAGCGCAGAATCGGCAGGATCGCCATGAGGCCGAGTGATGTACCACACGCTCGAAAAGGCGTCAAGGAAGCAGGAATCCGAAGCATGTGGGTTTGTCTTTTCGGCTGAGGCTCGCATTGTAGGTGGCCGGCATCGACCAACCACCAGAATATCGTGCGGATCGTTGCTCGTACGCTCGACCTGAGTTGCGCTAAACCACGTCCGTGTGAGCATACTTGGTGCCCCAAGAGGGATACCCATCAACGAGCGACCCGGCAGGTCGAAACGAACGACGACTGGCTCCTCAAACGGGATATCTCCTCGCACTCGGGGAGCACTTCTGGTTAACAGGCAGAGAGCCGTCGGGCGTCTGATTAGACCTCACGATGGCACCCCAGCCAACTGCCAGAAGAAGGGACCCGGGAGCAATGCAATGAAATCGTGCGGATTTGTCCACGAGATCGCGGTCTACCCCCGACACCGGCAGAGCCGCGATCACTGAGCACGACCTGCCGGTAGGTTCTTTGATGGTGCCGGGGGCCCAAGTCTATCAAAGACGTTCAGATCCAAACGCTTGGACGGGTTCGTTCTGAGGGACGAAGCGTTGCGGGTGGCCACGTAGGTCAGCACCGAGCGCGACCTGCGGGGTGTGTTTGCGGGCTCAAGAACGACTCCGGCTCGCTCTTCGAGACCGCACCGACATCGCCGCGCTGTACTACAGCCTGCTCGAGTCCGCCAAGCTGGCCGACGTCGAGCCCAAGCTCTACCTGCTCACCGCCACCCGCGCCGCTCTCGCCGACCCGAAGGTGGTGACCCTGCCTCGTGACCCCGGCCGGAACGGGCTAGAATCCCTACAAAGTGCTCGACGAGGACTTACGCTCCTCCTTCCGTCGAACCGGAGCTTTGTTCCTCTGCCCGATTTCCTCTGCTTCCTCACTCTACCCGAAGAACCAGGTAATCGATGAAGACACTATCGAGCGCTGTTCCCGAAGTCTGGTTCGTGTCCTCCACGCGGATGTAAATGGTCCCCACTTGCTGCGCTGGCTGGCCGAGGTCAATGGTGAAAATCCCCTCAAACTGGCTATTGATTACACCACCATTGATGTTCGTCCAGCTGTTTGCCCCGTCGGTCGAGTAGGCGAATTGGAAATTGTCACCCTCGGCGTTATTCGGTCGATACCCTTCGAGAACCAACTTCAGCCTGGTGGGCGGACCGGTCGTCGTCTTGGGGACACTGTTGAATTGCCACCGGTGCGACAGCCGCGACACACCGCCCGACAAGGCCTCCTTCAATTGCTCGCGCAGATTGTTCGAGGTGCGAACATCGAGATGGCTCCCTGCCGCAATCGTCCCGGTTATCGGCAGCTCACTGGCAGGCACCTGGTCGGGCAACTTGCACGCGCTGCTCGCACTGAAGCAAAGACCAAGGTCTGCTTCTGCCACCACGGAATAGAAATACCTGCGCCCAGTCTCAGCGACCTCCGCATCATGATACGAGGTGTTGTAAATCCGCGCGATGCGCGCTTTGCCCAGGTTGCAGCCCGCATGGCCCTCCGTGCGGAACACCGAGTTCAAAGCGGCACCGGGCACCGCCGTCCACGTAAGGTCCACGCCCGTGGGAGTCATCATCGCAGAAGTCACCGTGGGAGCGAGCGACTCCCAGCCGCTACAGCTGTTCCCGGGAACCTGGCCGGGGCAGCCAACATTGTGGCGCTCGAAGGCAGCCGCGAGCGCGGTCGCGTGCGGCGTTCCATCGAGAATATTGCCGTTGTCGTCATCCGCCGTGAGCCACCCCTGGTAACCAGAGCCCGCTCCACAGCCGCCCGAAGTCCCGGCGCCACAGTCGCAGGAGTACCACGCCCCGACGTTCCCGCTGCCCTCGTAGAAAAGCTTGCTGGCGACGATGAACGCGGTCTCGGAACTATACAAAAACGGGGCAGCTCCGAGGTCCCGCGCGGCAAGATCCCACGCCGCCTGGTCGACGGGCGTCGCCGCGCAATGCACCTCTCTGCCACATGGACCCAAGACCCCGCTCTGTGAGCATTGGCCGCACACAAAGTTCTGCGTCGTGTCGGCGACACCGTCCGCGTGCTTCAGGTAGTCCATCTCCCTGGCACCGCTGCAATCAGTGAAGCAATGACGTGGGGGAACATCCTCCAGGCTCCAGTTAAATCCTGTCCCGTCCCATGTGTAAGGGTTCAGAGCAGTCGGACACTGCAGGTTATTGCTAGACTCCTTGCCACGGTTCCCGTAACCCCCGCAACTCGCCTGCTGGCGGTACATCGCCGCGATATCGGCATACGCCTCGCTGGGATCGCTCATCTCCCCGAGCGCGTCATTGTCATCGAGCGCGTGACCCCATTCGTGGCTCACGATCGTGGCGATTTCTCCTGGGGGCCTGCACTTCCACTCGTTCTCGAGGCTGTTGAACTGACCGGCCGTGAACCCGATGAACGGTGCGTTCGGGTCATCGTTGTTATAGGATGCACTGCAACCACCGGTAACGACCGCCCTGATCTCGAATTGGTTCGGTGCGGTCCTCAATAGCCAGGGATTGTTCGGGAGCCAGCCACGAGCAATCTCCGCAATCCTGTTCACCTCGTAGTACGAAGCCCTCGCCGCTGGGACATTCCCATTTCCGGCGGGGGAACTGGTGCAGTCATGCTGGCCATTCGTGCCGTCAAGATTGAGCGGAGCACCGCAAACAACCGTCCGACTGATCGTTCCGCAGATCGAGGTGACCTTGTAGTACTTGCCGCTCAGCGTTGTGGTCGTGGAACCGCTAGTGCAAGCGTCGAACAGCCCGGCACCGTTCGCGAAGAACACCTGGCACACTCCTCCGGGACAATCGCTGTTAACCGTGCAGCCTTTGCTGGGCTGATTGCTGCATGCCTTATAGTCCGCCCAGGGCATCGGCCACTCGGATTGCATGAAACCGCACGTCTGAGGCCGGTATTCGCAGAACCCTCCCGGCTGAGGACAGTCGCTGTGCGCGCTACATAGGGTCGTTGGCGAGTTGCTACACCTCGGCGAGCAGATCTCCGTGTTCGTCGCAGGATAAACGCCGCCCTTGATCGCGGTCTTGGCGTAATGGAGCACGTCCCGGAAGGCGACCACCTCTCCCGCGTGGGCGTCGACGAGAACCTCCCAGCTCCCCAGCTCAGAAGCCCGTTCGAACCGGAACGACCACACGAGCCGATGGCCGTATCCCTGCCCGATGGGTCTCCCGGGCGCATTGGCGATCTCCCGACCGGCCGGGGCATAGGGGATGAGCTCAAGCAGAGGTTCCCTCCACATCGTGTCCTCAGGGAGCTTCCCGCCGGCATAGGCGAATCCGATCCCGATGGCGTCGTCCCTGGATAGCGTCGGCCGCGTGTCGATCTGGACGTTGCCCCACATCTCGGTCCCCAGGAGGACCAGGTTTCCGTGGTTGAGCGCGCCCGCCAGCCTTGCATATCTGACCCCAACTCCCCCCGCCTCCTGCGGGATACTGAACTGCCAGAGCCAATCGTTGACCTGAGCCACCTGGACCGGACCCAGTTGGTCGGCGGCGACGGCCAGCACGTCGAGGTTGTTCAAGACGTACGCCCTGACGATCGCGGCCACGACCTCCGCGCTGATCTCCGACACCGGCTTGCCGAGAGACAGGCCAAGATCCGCAAGTGTCAGCGTGTTTCCCTTGCCCGTACCTGGGATTAGCGGAACGCTCACGAGGATGCTCGCCGGTGTCCCCGAGCGGGGGTCGATGTATGCCGCCGCCCCCCCTGTCTGTCGCGCGAGGAAGCTCGTCCAGGCGGCGCTGTTCGGGAGTCGGTCCATTGCGTCCTGCAAGGTCACCGTCGCCGTGCTGACTGCCAGCTCGGGTTTGGCAAACTGTTTCGTGGAGAGGGGGGGTAACTGCGATGTCGCTTCGTGACAGCCATACGAAACCGCCGATAATTACAAGCAGGATCGAGAGCGCCAAGTAATTTCGAATCTTCACCTTGGACCTCCACTTCCCCTGATTCTCGAGGCTTTTTAGCAGCCTACCAATTCACTTACGCCCCTCGTCACTTTCCTAACCTCCATTCCCGAGCCCGTGTGCGGCCGAGTACCGCATTCCCGGCCGAACGTTTCCCGAATACTGCTCGTCCTTAGAACTAAGGACATGGACCCACGATGGCGTCTATTGGGGAACTCCCGAAGGTTCCGACACCGCAAGAGTTTCTTCCCCGGACGAGGTACCAGAAACCGCTCCCGGTTTCGGGATCGGTTCGGACATCTGCATACGTGGCTGCCGTGCCGGACCACAAGCAGGTGCCTGAGATCAGGTCGGCTTGCCATGAACCGAGCAGCACCCCCGAGGCCAGATCGTACTGAGTTCCGGGGCCGGCCGGCGCCACCTGGTCGTCCCAACTCAGGGAGGTAGCGCTTGCGGCCGATACCCGGAGGTTCGATACCTCCATCGGGAGAGACCAGACGAGCGGGTTCGTGTCGTCGCAGTCGCCCTCGCAGTCGGTGCGCCCGTCGCCGTCATTGTCGACGGATTGTTCCAGGGCGTACATCCCGCCCCAGTTCTTGGCCCAGACGATCATGAAACCGCCCGTCCATACTGCCGTGGCGTCCGCGTTGGGAGTTGAAAATGCGTAAGACGGCGCGTCAGTTGTGGAAGTCGGTGCCCACGTGTCGGCTGCCGGGTCGTAGAGGCCTCCGGTGCCATCGTCGCTCCAGACGATCATCCTGTTCCCGGTCCACACCGCCGTATGGTTGTCCGTGAATACAGGAGCATTGGCGGTCGAAGTGGGCGTCCAAGTGTCGGTCGCGGGATCGTAACGGCCGCCCCTGAGGCCGCCCGTGGTGTCGCCGCCCCAGACGATCATCAGACTCCCGGTCCAGACCGCGTTGTGGGTTGCCCTGGGCGAGGGCGCGCCGGTCAGGGAGACCGGCCTCCACGAATCCGAGACAGGGTCGTACCGTCCGCCTGTATTGAAGAAGCCCAAGAACGGGGCGGCCCCGCCCCAGACGATCATTTCGCTTCCGGTCCACACCGCCGTGTGGCTCCAGCGCGGTGAAGGCGCATCAGTAGTGGAGGTTGCCGCCCAGCTATCAGTCGCGGGGTTGTAGCGCCCGCCCATATTGGTGGTGGTGTTCGTCTCAATCAACCCACCCCAGATGATCATCTCGCTGCCCGTCCAGACTGCCGGCGTGGTGAGATACCGGGGCGACGGGGCTCCCGTGGTCGAGATCGCGCGCCATTGGTCTGAGACCGGGTCGTATCGGCCCCCGTCATTGCGCCCCGCCCCACCCCAGACGATCATCTCGTTCCCGGTCCAGACCGCTTGATGTGAGTACCGCCCCGCGGGGGCATTTATCAGCGAGGTCGGCGTCCAGGTGTCCGTCATCAGATCGTAGCGCGCGCCACTGTTGACGCTCGTCTCTGTCTCCCCCAGGCCACCCCAGACGATCATGAAATTCCCTGTCCAGACGGCCGTGTGGCAGCAGAGGACCCCTCCGGGCGTGCCGAGGACCGATGTGGGTGTCCAATTGTCGCTGGCTGGGTCGTACCGACCGCCGCTGTTGAAATAAGCTCGGGGCTTTCCCATGTCGATATCGGAGATGCCCCCCCAGACGACCAGCTGGCTGCCGGTCCAGACCGCCGTGTGGTCGCTTCTTGCCGACGGAGTGTTTGTTGTGGAGGTCGGCGTCCAGGAGTCGGAGACCGGGTCGTAGCGGCCCCCGGTGTCGAGAGCTTGCTCGAAATCGTAGAAGGATTCCTTGCCGCCCCAGACGATCATCTCATTCCCCGTCCAGACGGCCGTGTGGGAGTTCCGCGCCGACGGAGCCCCAGTTGTCGAGGTAGGCGTCCAGCTGTCGGAAACAGGGTCGTATCGGCCGCCAGTGTTGCGATTAGACACAGAGAAGCCGCCCCAGACGACCATCCGACCGCCTGTCCAGACGGCTGTGTGCAGTTGACGTCCCTCTGGGACGGCTGTGATTGAGGTCGCCGTCCAGCTATCTGCCGCCGCGTCGTACCGGCCTCCGCTGTTAAGGCTTTTCCGGGCCGCATCGAGTCCACCCCAGATGATCATCTCCACCCCGGTCCATACGGCCGTATGCCTGATGCGAGGCGCTGGCGCGTTTACCATCGAGGTCTGCACCCATAAATCCGTGACGGGGTCGTAGCGGGCACCGCTGTTGACATAGGGACCGTCCTCTGTCCCGCCCCAGACGAGCATTTCACTCCCGGTCCAGACCGCTGTGTGCCAGAAACGCCTTGTCGGCGCCGCCAGTGTGGATGTGGGCTCCCAGGAATCTGCCACGGGGTCGTACCGCCCACCGGTAGCCAGAGGCAAGTTACTCACTCCGCTACCACCCCAGATGACCATCACCGTCCCGGTCCAGATTGCCGTGTGAAGGTAGCGTGCTGCCGGAGCGGTGGTCATGCTGGTCGGCGCCCACGTATCCGTAAGAGGGTCATACCGGGTCCCGGTATCGATGAAATTACCCGCGAACCCCCCCCACACAATCATGTACCTACCAGTCCAGACGACTGTATGTCCATAGCGGGGTGTAGGAACATCATCCAGGATGCTGTTGTCCCAGGTGTCGTCGGGGACGCAGTTTGGAGGCGCGGGACTCATGCCGGCGTCGAAGGCGTCGGCTCTCGCTCCTGCGTCAAAGGCCCCTTCACGACGCGGAACGGTAGAGAGAACGCGGACCGAGTGCGCTGCAGTCGCGGTCATTACCGTCTCATCGAAATCTTCCGCGATTTTCTCCCACCAAGTCTCCCAGTGGATTTTCGGAATCGTGTACACTGCCAGGCGAAATTCGTTGGTCTTTTCCTCAAGGACAACGCTCACGACGAAGGCATCGCGCTCTTCGCTCACCGGGCCGATTTCTCCGATTCTCCTGGGGGCCCGCGCGCGCCAGCGCTCGAATTCGTCGGGGCTCAACTCGATCCGTGTTCCCGAAGGCCCCAGGCCGGCACGTTCCGGCGCAGCGGAAGGGGTTTCTCCGTTCAACTTCCGGGGATGATCACGTCGGACCAGTTCCAGCACCTGGCGGTTGGGGTGCTCCACAGCGGGATCGAGGACACCGCTTAGCAGACGCCAGCGCAGATCCTCGGCCTCCTTCCTGGGTGCGGCATGGATGCCCTGGTCGAAGGCGAAGAAACTGCGGGCGAGGCGGTCAACGAGGACAGGACGCGCAAGCGACTCCGCGATCAGGATCGGATCATCTCCCAGGGCGCGATAGACCTCCTGGAGCCGCTCCGGAAGACGCGTGTTGACGACGATACGGTCCATTTCCGCCTGAAGCGCGGCCGCCGTGACTGGCGTCTTCCAGAGTTTCTCCAGCGCCACCGACTGCTTGAGATAAGTGCGGACCTTGTTCTCCAACACCTCCCGGGGCACAGCCTGCCCGAAGGGACGGGTTGCTCCGATCTGATACCGATAGTAGACACGCTCGATGGCCTCCTGGGCCTTGACGCGCTCCTCGAAGGTCAGGTGGCGAGTTTGTGACGAACTCGATCTGAGTGTCGTGAGGCTCAAGACCGCCAGGATGATTGAAGGGAAGACAACTCGCCGACACGGAACAGGCATTCGGTCGCACATGAGTCAACCTTGCGTGAAATGCTGTGTACCCACGCTACGCCGGCCCGTTGCAACCTGTCAAGCAATTGTCCTGGTTCAGGACATGTGAGACGAGGGGTCTCTGGGGGGGAAGGTAGCCAAGAACTGGGCGGGAGTCAAACCACCGAGTGACTGATGGGGTCGGACGTGGTTGTAGACGTGTTCCCAGGCGAGGAGGAGGCGGTTGAT
>DASYUH010000080.1 GCA_036001465.1 Candidatus Polarisedimenticolia bacterium | reverse complement strand
CCCACGGCGACGTAGGGGCCGGGAGAGGCCGGCTGGCCGATCCAGTATCCCTGCGACTTGGCGCCGGCGTCGACGTAGAGGCCGCGCAGGTAGCCGCGCGTGAGCCGGGCGCGCAGCCGCGCGCCGCCGCCCGGTCCGCCGTGCGGGTCGTGCCAGAACTCCACCGCGCCGCCCAGCGCCCAGCGGCCCTTGTCGATCAGGTCCTCGGCGCCCGCCCCGAGCGCGCCGAAGCCGCCCGCCGGGCCCCTCCCCCGTCGGGCGACGAAGGAAAACGTACGGGGCGTCGCGCCGGCCGCTGCTGCCGGCGGCGCCGTCATGCGCTCAGCCGGCGCCAGGATCCATTCGATCGAGGTCTGGCCGCCGGACGGCGTCCACTCGGCCGACAGGACCGGCAGGTAGCGGAAGCGGCCGGCGCGCGGCAGCGGCAACGGGGACGACGCGTCGCCCCGCGCCGTCTGGCTTATCGCCGAGGCGAGGGCCCACCATAAGCCCGGGCCGAGGAGATTCCAGACGGCCTGGCGCCGGAGGCGGCGATACTCCCGCACGATCGTGGCGTCGACTCCTCCGGCCGTGATGCCGCTTGCTCCTCCGTGCAGCTCGTGCAGCAGGCCGAGGTAATTGGCGACGTCCCCGCCTCCGGAATACTCGGCATGGAAACGCGCCGGCTCCGCCGCCGGGTCGGGCGTCGTGCGCAGGACATAGTCGCTCGCCACCAGCCGGTTCGAGGCCAGATACAGAAGCTCGATCGGTCGCATGGCGACCCCCTCGACGGCGCGGCGCTCCAGGAAGGACGCCGCGAGGGTGTTGGCCTCGGTCCCGCCGGCGTAGATGTAGAGCCGATTCTCGCTGCTCGTGCCGTCGAGATCGAAGCTGGCGTACGAGTCGCGGCCGCCCCAGGGGGACCCGAGGTGCACGCTCGGCGAGGTGTGGAACTCGCGGCCGCGGCCGCCGTGGCCGAACGCCTCGTGCAGGGCCACGCCGTACCACCAGGCCATGGGCGCATCCCATGCGAGCAGGCGCGTCGCGCGCAGCGCGATCGCCCCCGGCCCGGGCTCGAGGCGGCGGAAGAGCCGCTCCTCTCCCGAACCGGTCGCGGTGACGGCCGACGAGACCAGGCGGGCGCCGCACTCGGCGTCGAGCGTCGGCGACAGCAGGAGCTCATAGCGCGGCGGGCCCTGCGGCTCGTCCGCCCGCGCGCCCGCCGGCCACGGGAAGACGGCCGCTGCGAGGACACTGGCGACGGTGAAGGTTCGCAGATGCATCGAACGGCCCCCGGGCAAGGGCGTCATCTTATATGCGCCGCCTCGTGAGGGGGTCGCCTTAAGGCGGGCGCCGTCTCAAATAGCGGACCCCCCGGCCGGCAACGTGACAGAATAGGCGCATGCACTCCGATGCCTCCTTGCGCGCCCAGGACATCCGCGTCGTCCTGCTGCGGGTCCTGGCGTTGAACCTGCTGGTCGCCGGGGCCAAGCTGATCTACGGGATCGCGACCGGCGCCATCAGCATGGTGGCGGACGGGATCCACTCCGCCATGGACTCGTCGTCCAACGTCATCGGGCTGGTGGGGACGGCGGCGGCCGCGCGGCCGCCGGATCCGGGGCACCCGTACGGGCACCGCAAGTTCGAGGTGATCGCCGCGCTGGGCATCACCTTCCTGCTGTTCCTGGCGTGCTACGAGATCCTGACCGGGGCGGTGGAGCGGATCATGACCGGCAGCCCGCCCGAGGTCACGGCGTGGAGCTTCGCCATCATGATCGCCACGATCCTCATCAACATGGTCGTGACGGTGTACGAGCAGCGGCTCGGCCTGAGGCTCGCAAGCCCGATCCTGATCGCCGACTCCCTGCACACGCGCAGCGACATCTACGCGTCGATGGCGGTCCTGGTGGGGCTGGCGGGAGTGAAGCTCGGCTGGCCGATCCTCGACCCGGTGGCCGCGATTGTCGTGGTCGGGCTCATCGCGCGGGCCGGCTACCGCATCGTGACCTCGTCGCTCGACGTCCTGGCGGACGCCGTGGTCTACAGCCCGCACGAGATCTCCGCGACCGCCATGCGGGTGTCGGGGGTCCTCGACTGCCACGGCGTGCGCACGCGCGGCCTGCCGGACCACGTGCACCTGGATTTTCACCTGACGATCGCCCCCGAAACGACGACGAGCGAGTCGCACGCCATCGCCCACCGCGTCATCGAGGCGATCCGGCTGCGCTTCCCCGGGATCAAGGACGTCACGCCGCATGTCGAGCCGCCGGACGCCGCCGAGGCGATCGGCCATCACGCGGGGCACGGCCACGCGGCGGAGACCGCCGAATCGTCCGGGAGGAAATCCCTGTGACCGAACGCTGCGAGATCCCGCGCGCCAATCCGACCCCCGAGGAGATCCGCGACATCCTGCAGGGCGCCCGGCGGATCGCCGTCGTCGGGCACTCGGACGACCCGGGGCGCGATTCGCATCGCGTAGGGCGCTACCTGGCGTCCCAGGGATATGAGGTCTTCGCCGTCAATCCGAATGCCCGCTCGAGCCCGGATCTGAAGTTCTATCCCGATCTCGCGTCGGTCCCGGGGCCGATCGACATCGTGGACATCTTCCGCCGCCCCGGGGCGATCCCGGCGATCGTCGATGAGGCGATTCGCCTCGGCGCGAAGACGGTCTGGATGCAGCTGGGGCTGGCCGACAATGCCGCGGCCGAGAAGGCGCGCGCCGCCGGCCTGCGGGTCGTCATGAGCCGCTGCATCATGCAGGATCACCGGGCGCTCGAGGCCCGCTGACGCATTCCTACGACGCGGCGCTTCCGTGCCGCCTCTTGCACCATAGCGCGATCGGGTACAGGGCGAGGCCGCTCAGAAGCGCGGGCCCGCCGTACCACAGATACTCGCCGACGCTGCCGTACACCGCCATGACGATCAGGAGCGTCGGCGGCACGATGACCCACCAGATTCCCCGGCGGCCGACCGGGATCAGGAACCGGTACTCCTCTCCGTCCCGGCCGCCGGCCTCGGCGGGGCGGCACCGCAGTCTCCAGAGGGCGAGGTAGATCGCGATGTAGAGGGCGGAGAAGAGCCACATCTCGATGACCGCCAGCTGCTCCACGTTCAAGGGGGTCAGGACCGTGTAGAAGACCGCGGTCGCGAGCAGGGCGACCCAGGGGGTGCCGTGGACGCGGTGGATCCGGGTCAGGGCCTTCGGCATGAAGCCGTCCTGCGCCATGGCGAACGGAATGCGCGAGTAGGCCAGCAGGTTGACGTTCGACAGGGCGAAGTTGCTGACGATGCCGGCCGCCGCGATCCAGGTGGCCAGGAGCGGTCCGCCGATGATGCGCCCCATGTCGGTGAACGACCCGGCCGACACGGTCGTCCAGTCGGGCGTGGCCGCCAGGCCGATGGCCAGAGGCAGGACGTACGACGGCACAGTGATGACGATGGCAATCAGGATGGCGCGCAGGTAGTTGCGCCGCGGGTTGTCCACTTCCTCCATGGTGGTCGACAGCGACTCGTAGCCGGAGTAGTTCCACATCCCCATCAGGGCCCCGACTCCGAGCGCGGGGAACCAGCCCATGCCGGGGGGCTTCACCGGCACGAGCGGGTTGTGCTCCCAGTGGAACACTCCGAGGACGCACAGGACCGCGAACGGGCTGAGCATGAAGATGTTGAAGAGCAGCGTCGACCAGCCGACGACCTCGATGCCGCGCACGTTGATCCAGGTGCAGATGGCGATGACCGCGAGCGGGATGATCCGGTGGGCCAGCGGCGTCCAGGCTTCGGGCAGAAAGAGATCGCTGTACTCGGCCACCAGCACGGCGTACAGGGCGCCGTCGAAGAAGGCGCCGAGCCAGGACCACCAGCCGGCCTGGAACCCCCAGAAATCCCCGAACACCTCCTTGATCCAGCGGTAGTAGCCCCCCTCCACGGGAAAGCGGCTATTCATCTCGCCCGAAGCGAGGCCGAGCGGCAGGCCGTAGAAGATCGGCAGGAGGACGAGGAGCAGAAGCGTCAGGCCGGGGCCGGACGCGGGGACCATCTCCTCGATGCCGGCCGGGCCGGCCGAGGTGAGGCAGTAGATGACGCCGACGAGCGGCAGGAAGCGGAGCCCGCGCCGGACCTTGCTCGGGCCTCGTCCTGGAGGCTCGCTCAAGACACGCGGCTCACGCGGCCGATTCCGCGCAGGCCTTGTCGGCGGCGGCCACGATTCGCTTCAGCTCGTTGTCGACTTCTGGCGGCAGCGGGTCGGGATCGGGAAGGGCCAGGAGGCGGTCCACCTCGGCGCGCGCCTTCTCCAGCTCGTCGTTCCCTTCCTCGAAGAACTTGTCGTAGGTGCTGCGGTAGGAGTACTTCGGGAAGAAGACCGCCCCCGTCTTCAGCCCGTGCAGCGTCTCCTTGAAGCCGAGGAAGTGCTGCCCCGGGCCGGCCTTCTCGATCAGGTGGACCATCAGCGTCTCGTCGGTCACCACGGCCCCCTCGCGGATCCGCTTCACCATGCGGGCGATCTCCGCCTCGATCACGAGCTCGGTCAGGGACATCGTGTTGTTGTCGTCCAGCACGCCGATGCCGACGAGCAGGTCGGCCCCCGACAGCGCCGCCGCCATGCCGGTGTGCATCGACTCGTACGCCGCCTGGATCCCCGGGATCTTGGCGTCCGAGTTCAGCCCGACGCCGATCGCCGGCACATTGTAGAACTTTGCCATCTGCCCGAGGATCAAATTGAACAGGGGAATCTCCGGACTGCCGCAGACCGCCATCCCCGAGCGCATGTCGAGGACCTCCGGGCCGAGCGGATAGATGAGCGGGCAGCCGGGGGCCGCGAGCTGGAAGAGCACCACACCCGACAGAAACTCGATCAGGCTCATCAGGCAGGTGCCCGGGACGGTCACCGGGGCGGTCGCGCCGGTCAGGGGCATCGGCCAGATGACGATCGGGATGCCGGCGCGCGCCAGCTCGATGCACAGATCGGCCATCTTCGGCTCGTGCTGCAGCGGGGAGACGGTGCAGGCGACGACCGAGAACGGCGGGCGGCGCTTCAGCTCCTCCTTGCTGCCGGCGATCACCTCGAGCATCTCGAGGGCGAACGGCACGTGCTCGGGGAGCTGGATCTCGTGCTGGATGTGCTTCGTCGTCATGGCGAGCGAGTGGTACATCTCGTGCAGGACCCGGCTCGGCCCGGGCACGTCGAACGGCACGACCATCGGCCAGATGAAGTCGACCACGTCCATGTAGTGGCCGACCTTGGTCGAGTCGCGCAGGTCCTTCACCAGCCCCTGGCGGCGCTCCCCCGTCCGGTAGTCCTGCGTGAAGGTCGCCTGGCCGTTGGTCGTGACACGCAGGCGCGAGCCGTCGGTCTGGATGTCGTGCTTCGGGTCGCGGCCGGCCAGGGTGATGACGCGCGGCGTCGTCTTGAGGCAGCGCTCCACGATCTCGGGGTCGAGCCAGGCGATCCCCTTGTCGTGGTCGACCTTCTGGCCGTGCTCGGCGAGCAGGTCCAGCACGCGGCGGCTCTCGTACTTGATGCCGACCCGGTGGAGGACGTCCAGAGCGCGGGTATGCAGCAGCCGGACTTCCTCGTCGCTCAGGATCTTGACCTCGGGGATCACGCCGCCTCCCTTCCGCGGGGCTTCGATGTTGGCGTGGCATAAATTATCCTCGCCTGTGCCCATCCGGCGCAAGGAGATTCGGGCCTCGCCGATCGCCGCTGATGGCGTAACGGCTTGAGATCGCGGGCGATCGGGCCGAATTTGAAGCCGTAACAGCAATCGGGCGGGACTCCGGGATCGGGAGCCCCGATCCGTGTGCTAGATTGTTGCCTCAGCATTGGAATCCCGTTGCCGATCGTAAAACGCCGTCCGCTGAACGGCCGCCCGCGCCCGACCCCAACCGGCGCGCTGAAAGGGAGGTGACGCATGACCCAGGCGCGCTACGACGCCATCATCGTGGGAGGGGGCCACAACGGCCTGATCACCGCCGGGTATCTGGCCAAGGAAAAGATGAAGGTCCTGGTGCTCGAGCGCCGGCCGATCGTCGGCGGCGCCTGCGTCACCGAGGAGCTGATCCCTGGCCACCGCGTCACCCGCACGTCCTACGTCTGCAGCCTTCTGCTTCCCGAGGTCATCCGCGATTTTCGCATGAAGGACTACGGGTTCCAGGTCCTGGTCCCGGAGCCGCACTCTTTCTATCCTTATCCCGACGGGCAGTACATGCTGTGGTCGGCCGACGAGGCGAAGACCCAGCTCGAGATCGCCAAGTTCTCGAAGAAGGACGCCGAGGCGTTCCCCCGCTTCAACGCGGAGCTTCTCGAGCTGCAGCCGTTCGTCGACGAGATCCTGCGCACCACCCCGCCCATGTTCCCGCCCAAGGGGATCCGCGAGCTGCTGGAGTTCGGCAGGCTCGGGCGGAAGATGCTGAAGCTCGGCGATCGCAAGCTGAAGCTCTTCATGGAGCTGATGACCTCCTCGTGCTACGACTACCTGTCGAAGCGCTTCGAGTCGGACCGGGTCATGGCGGCGTTGTCGATCAACGGCCTCATCGGCACCTGCGTCGGCCCGATGACCCCGGGCTCGGCCGCGATCATGCTGCACCATTCGATCGGCAGCAGCATCGAGGGGCAGACCGGCGCCTGGGGCTACGTCAAGGGGGGCATGAGCGGCATCGCCAACGCCCTGCTGCGCTCCGTCCAGGACCTGGGCGTCGAGGTGAAGACCAACGCCGAGGTGTCCCGCTTCATCGTCGACAACGGCGTCTGCCGCGGCGTCTATCTGGCGAACGGCGACGAGTACCGCTCCCGGCTGGTCGCCAGCAACCTCGACCCGCGCCGCACCTTCCTGAAGCTGTGCGACAAGGGGACGCTGCCCGAGGATTTCACGGACGCGATCAAGAGCTTCCGCATCCAGGGCTCGTCGATCAAGGTGAACTGCGCCCTCTCCGAGCTGCCGAACTGGACGGCGATCCCGGGACAGGACCCGGACGCGTCGCACCAGCAGGCGATGATCGAGATCGCCCCGTCGGTCGAGTACCTGGAGCGCGCCTACGACGACCTCAAGTACGGCCGGCCGTCGGCGCGCCCGATGCTCGACTGCAACATCGCCTCGACCATGGACGACACGCTCTGCCCCAAGGGGCACCACGTCCTGTCGATGTTCGTGCAGTACGGCCCCTACAAGCTGAAGGAAGGGACCTGGCCCGAGATCCGCGAGAAAGTGGGGGACCAGATCATCGACACCCTGGCGGAGTACGCCCCCAACATCAAGAAGGCGATCATCGGCCGCGAGGTCATCAGCCCGTGGGACCTGGAGCAGATCTTCGGCCTGACCGAGGGGAACATCTTCCACGGGGAGATGACCCCGGACCAGCTCTTCTTCCTGCGCCCGGCGCAGCGCTGGGCCCAGTACCGCACGCCGCTGCGCGGCCTCTACCTGTGCGGCTCCGGCGCCCACCCCGGCGGCGGCGTCATGGGTGCCCCCGCCCGCAACGCCGCGCGGGAGATTCTCAAGGACGTGCGACGGTAGGCGGGGGCCGATTCACACGCCTAGCCGGACCCCTGCAGGTGCAGCTCGAAGTAGAGGGCACCGGGGATCGGATTCTCGCGGTACGGGGCGGTCTCCCGGAAGCCGAGGTCGCGATAGAGCGCGATCGCGGCGGCCATGGACGGCACCGTGTCAAGCAAGAGGCGCGCGTAGCCGACGTCGCGCGCCTCGCGGATGATCGCCTCCGCCAGGAATCGCCCGAGCGAGCGCCCGCGGAACTCCGGGCGCACGTAGAGCCGTTTCATCTCGCAGACGCCCGAATCGAGCTTCCGGAGCGCCACGCACCCCGCGACCTGCCCGTCCTCGATGAGGAGCAGCAGCCGCCCGCTGGGCGGAGCGTAGTCACCGGGGAGGCCGGCCAGCTCCTGGTCGAAGCCCTGGAAACAGAGATTGAATCCGAGCGAGGCGCCGTACTCCTGGAACAGCGTGCGCGCCGTCGCGAGGTCGTCGGGTGACTCGGCCTGGCGAAACGTGCCCATCCTTCTCTTCCAACAGGCCGGAGGCTCAGCCCTCCTTGATGCGCATCGGCTCCTTCGGGGCCGCGGCCTTGAACGCGGGCCGCGCGGTCGCGCGCCCGATCCACTCCCCCAGCGCCGGATACTTCGGGTCGGGAAGCACGCCGAGGATCTTGAGCGAGCCGGTCAGCGCCGGCACGTGCGCCGCGTCGGCCAGCGAGAACAAGTCGCCGCCGAACCAGGTCCTGCCGCGGAGCTCGGCTTCCAGGCGCTGCAGGTGCTGGTGCACCTTGCCGCGCGCCTCCTCGAGCGCCTTGTGATCCACCTGCTCGGCCTTCTTGCGGATCAACAGGGGTGGCTGGTAGTCGAACTGCGCGTTGGTGAGATCGCGGATGACCGGCTGGACGTATTGGTCGAAGGTGTCCTCGATCATGCGCACCCGGGCGCGCTCGAACAGGTCCTTCGGCAGCATCGGCGGCTGTGGGAAGGCCTCTTCGAGGTACTCGTTGATGACGCTCGACTCGTAGATCGAGCGGCCGTCGTCGAGGACCAGCACCGGGGTCTTGCGAATCGGGTTCAGCCTGGCGAAGGCCGGATCTTCGTTCTTGTTCTCCGGGACGATCATCTCGTAGGGAACCTTCTTTTCGGCCAGGACGACCCGCACCTTCCAGCCGAACGGCGAGCGGTCGAACGCGTAGAGATTGAGCATGGGGGGCCTCCTCGGATTGATGGCGCGCAAAGAGGATGGTACCACCGCCACGGCTCCCGGGCACGTGCCTCCCGGCCTCAGCCCCGGCCGATGTCGCGCAGGATCTCGTGGGCGGCGTTCCAGCCGCAGGCGCCCCAGACGCCGCCGCCGGGGTGGGTGCCAGCGCCGCACAGGTAGAGGTTCCTGATTGGGGTGCGGTAGTCGGCGAAGCCGGGAGCGGGCCGGAAGCTGAACAGCTGATCGGGGGTCATGGCGCCGTGGTAGATGTTGCCGCCGGTCAACCCGAAGATCGTCTCGAGGTCCTCGGGTGTGTAGACGTGCCGGTGGATGACCGCCTTCGGCACGTTCGGGGCGTAGCGGGCAATCTCGGCGACGACGCGGTCGGCGACCGTTTCCTTCAGCCCCTCCCAGGTCCCGCTCTTGAGATGCCGCGGGCCGTACTGCACGAAGCAGGTCATGATGTGCCGGCCCGGGGGCGCGACCGACGGATCGAGCACCGAGTGGATGCACGCCTCGACCGTCGGGTGGTTCGAGAAGGAGCCGCGCCTGCAGTCGTCCCAGGCCTCCTCGATGAAGTCGACGGTCGGGCAGAAATTGAGGAGGCCCCTGTGCTGCGGTCCCGGCGTCGTGCCCGGCATGGCGGTGAAGTCCGGCAGCTCGGACAGCGCCAGGTGCACCTTCAGCGACGCCCCCTGGTCCTTGAAGCCCCGCATGTGACTCAGGAACGGGGCCGGCAGCGCCCCGTCCGGCAGCATCTCGAGGAAGGTGCGGCGCGGCGTGGCGTTGCTCACGACGGTGTCGGCGCGGACCGCCTCTCCGCCCGCGAGGCGGACGCCGCGCGCGCGCCCCGCGTCGCCCAGATCGATCGCCTCGACGCGAGCACCGGTCCTGATCGTGACGCCGCGCTCGCGCGCCGCCGCCGCCAGCGCCTGGGTGATCCCCCCCATTCCGCCGACGACGACGCCCCAGACTCCCGTCGCGCCGTCCACGCCGCCGAACACGTCGTGCAGCAGGAGGAAGGCGGTGCCGGGCAGGTGCACGCCGCCATGGGCGCCGATCACCGCCTGCGAGCAGAGGAACGCCTTCAGCGCGTCCGACTCGAACCAGGAGTCGAGGACGTCGGCGATGCCCAGGCTGGCGAGCTGGATCAGCATCTGGACGTCATAGGGGGACAAGCGGCGCGCGGCGAGGCCGAGCTGGAGGAGGTCCCACAGGTTGCGCGGCCCCAGCCCGTCGATGCTCGGCGGCGGCTTCATGATGAGCGGCTTCACGAACCCGCCGACCCGCTCGAGGACGGCGTGGAACTCGTGGTAGCGATCGGCGTCCCGGCGGGAGAACCTGGCGATCTCCTGCAGGTCGCGGTCGTCTCCATGCAGGGTCAGCGTCCGGCCGTCGGGATACGGCACGAAGAAGGCGGGGTCCTGCCGGATCACCTTGTAGCCGTGCCGCGGCAGGTCGAAGCGCTTGACCGCCTGCGGCAGGAGGAGCGTGCTGACGTAGGAGGTGGACGAGACCCTGTAGCCGGGGAACAGCTCTTCCGTCACGCACGCCCCCCCGACGATGGCGCGCGCCTCGAGGACCATGACGTCGTGGCCGCCTTCCGCCAGGAGGTTCGCGGCGATCAGGCCGTTGTGGCCCGCCCCGATGATGACGACCCGCTTCCTGCCCGCCATGAACGGCTTCTCCCCTATCCCTTCAACTCCGCCTCTCGTCCCTTGCCATCTCTTCCAGGCGCGCCCGGCAGCCTGCCGGGTCGTGGCTGATCAGCCAGTCCTTGCGCCCTCAGCCGACCGCCATGAAGTGGCGCCGGCTGCCGTCCTCCTCCTGCCAGCCGAGGAGGTGAAGCTTTCTCACGACGCACCAGCGCGACGCCTCGTCGATCGCCTCGCGCGCGTCGGCCGGGGCAATTCCGGCGAGGCGGGCGATCTCGTCCTCGGAGCGCGCCTGGTCCCAGCCGAGGAGCAACCGGGGGCCGTCGAGAAAGCAGCGCAGCACTTGCGCCCAGCCGCACTCCTCGATCTCGGCCCGCTGGACATCGTCGTACTCACGCGGAGACAGATACTCGAGCACGAGGAACCTCCGTGCGGCGATCGACCGCCGCCCACCCATTGAAACGCCTGCGTGGTTGGGCGGGATATCTTAGGGGCTGGTCTGCGCGAAGATCAAGGCACGTGTCCCGCGGCAGGCGCGGCGATCATTTCACGCGCCCGCCGTCGCCTCCCGACCCGATGGCGGCGCCGGGCGCCGGGTCGGGGATGAGCGGCAGGGGGGAGGATTCCGTTCCGTAGCCGCTCGGGCCGCGTGCGTCGTGATACTGAACCAGGTAGAAGAAGGCGCGACCGGTCGCCGGCTGGTCCTCCTCCTGGCCTTCGTTCCAGGACGTCTGGCCCTGCCCGGCCAGGAGCAGGCGCACCCTGCCCAGGGACACCTGCCCGTCACGGACCACCAGGTTCTCCAGGCCGCCTCGGATGAGATCGTAGGTTGGCGCCCCCTCGACCGTGTTCCAGAAAACCTGCGCCCGTCCGGGAATGCCCTGGGTTTGCAGCCGTTCCTGCAGCGGCTCGGGGCCCGACCCGAGGTCGTGCGGGACCACGACGGTGGCCAGGGCGGAGCCGCGGTTCCCCGAGGCATCGGTGGCGGAATACTCGAGATCGTAGGTGCGCCCCGGCCCGCCCGACTCGCGCTCCGCCCTCAGCATCATCTCGGTATCCGGCTGCCCGACCTCGGCGCCGACGATGTCGGCCGCCGTGGCTCCATCCTCGTTTCCGGGCGCGTCGGCCGGTTCGTTGCTGGTCGCCGCGGACAGGACCACCCGCGGGAGGGGGTCGCACCGATCGACCGCCTGCCAGCGCGTCGCGACGGTGACCAGCCGATGATTCGGCGGCCACAGCACCTGGGGCTCGGCGCCGACCACCAGGGAGGGAGGGGTCGTATCCTGGACCACCACCGTGACTGTCTGCATGGTCTGCATGTTGGCGGTGTCGGTCACGCGCAGCGTGATCGCGTGTGCTCCGAGCGGGAGGGTCAAGGTGAGTGTCTCCCCTTCGCCGAGCGACGTCTCCACGGTCTCGAAATCCTCGAACCACTCGAACCGCACGATGTCGTCGTTCGTTCCGGGGGTCGAGTCGGGATCCTCCGAGCCCGAGCTGTCCAGGGTCACGAGGCCCCCCTCCAGGCGATCGCACTCCACCGGACCGCGAGGCGCGATCACCGCGCGCGGAGCGTGCCCGCCGAACAGCATCGTGGACTCGCCCTGATAGTCGAACGGCGCCTCGACCGTCACCGGAACGGTGTTCCCGTCGGTCACGGTGATCCTCAGGCGGTGGTCGGGGCCGACGTTCAGCGACGAGATGTCGATCTGCCCGGGCAATCCGTCGTCGAACGGCACGCTCAGGACCCGGCGCTGGACAAACGACAGGCGGAGCGAATCCTCGTCGAACGCCTCGATCGTCGCTTCGAAACGCAAGGCAAGGTTGTCCAAGTTGGTGACGCAGATCGGCGCCGGCAGCGCAAGGTCGGCCAGGAAAAGAGAATTGGAGCCATAGCCGAAGCCTGTGCATCCGCCGGCGCGCACGTAGTACCCTCCGAACGAATGGACGTCGCACGCGAGACCGAGGATATCCACGATGGTCTTGAAATCCGCGACGATCGGGATTCCGACGGATCCAAAGAGGAAACCGATTCCATCTCCCGGAATCCCCTCGGGGAACCACCCCTGCCCGCAGTCACCGGACGCTAACAGGTCGCGAATCGTCAGGCTCTGCGCCTGGCTCTCGACGATCTCCACGGTACCGCTCAGCGGCTCCCCCTGAGGATCGCTGGCGGCCACCGAAACGTCGATCGCGCCGTTGCCGTCCCCGCGGATGTCCGACAGGATCAGCGACGGCTGGCAGGCATCTCCGGAGCCGTCGGCGTTCGTGTCGACCTGATCGTGGTTCGGGACCGTGAGACAGTTGTCACAGTGGTCCCCTACGCGATCGTTGTCGGCGTCCGACTGGTCGGCGTTGAAATCGGGGCAGTTGTCGATGTCCCCGCAGACATGGTCGCCGTCGAAGTCGTTCAGGGGATCGAAAGGACACGGATCGCAGACGTCGCCGATCCGGTCGCCGTCGACGTCCGCCTGGTCCGGGTTCGACACCAGGGGGCAATTGTCCTCCTGGCAGGCGTTCCCGGGTTCGCCATAGCCGTCCCCGTCCCGATCCGTGCACGGATCGCACGCGTCGCCGATTCCGTCGCGATCGGAATCCCTCTGGTTGACGTTCGGGACATCGGGGCAGTTGTCGACCGGGCAGACGTCGAGCGGGAAGCCGGGGTCCCCGGTCTCGTCCCGATCGCGATCGGTGCACCGGTCGCAGGCGTCGCCGATTCCGTCGCCGTCGCCGTCCGCCTGCGACGGATTGGGAACGTCACGACAGTTGTCGGCCGGACACTGGTTCGCCGGGAAGTCCGGGTCGCCGAAGCCGTCGGAGTCGGCGTCGGTGCACGTATCGGCGGGGTTCGGAGTGCCGTCCCCGTCCGCGTCGGGCAGGGGCCCGATGTTGCGCGATACCAAGAGCGAGGTATAGGCCAGGCTCGGAGGTCCGCCGACGAACAGGTCGGGGCGTCCATCCGCGTCCAGATCGTCCGCCAGCATGTAGTACGGAGGCTGGATGGTGAGGACCGCTCCCGCGCGCGTGAAGGTTCCGTCCCCATCACCGAGGTGCAGCTCGGTTCTCGCGGGATAGCCCAAACCCCGCACGCCGACGGAGAGATCGGCGCGACCGTCGGCGTTGAAGTCGGCCGCGGCGATCGACACCGGCACGCCGCCTTCGACGAACCAGTCCGGGCCTTCGGAGAACGCAGCGTCGCCATGCCCTAGGAGGATCCGGACCTTGCCGAAGTCCGCGAACACCGACGACGCCGCGATCACGGCCATGTCCTCGTTGCCGTCGCCGTTGAAATCGGCGTGGGTCATCGCGATATGGGTGCCGGTCGTTACCTCGAACGGACCGGAGAGGAAGTCGGGGACGTTGAAGAACATTACGATCCTGTCGCCGCACATCACGGCAATGTCCTGCCGTCCGTCGGGGTGGAAGTCGCCGAGCATGAGAGCCGAAGGATAGGGGCACGCGATGTGCTGCGCCTCCTCTCTCAGGGTCCCATCCCCCTGCCCGCGAAAGATGGACACGTAGTTGTAGGTGTGGAGGACCGCGATGTCGTCCCTCCCGTCCAAGTCAAAGTCGGCGGCGACGATGTCGCGCGGCTGGTAGAGGGTTGGGAACGTCGTGCCCGGCTGAAAGGTGCCATCGCCGTTTCCGGGCAGAATCGAGATGCTCTCGTTGTCGGCCAGAACGAGGTCCTCGACTCCGTCATCATTGAAGTCCCCGATCGCCACGGCGTTCGCCGAGTATCCCGACAGGAACGGCATGGGGAGGTATCGCCCATCCAGATCCTGGAGAAAAACCGTCAGAGCCGGATCGGCGACGACCAGATCGCGGCGCCCGTCCCGATTGAAATCAGCCGTGGCGATGTCCATGACGAAGGAGGCCCCCAAGAGTGGCGTGTGGAACGCCTCCACGCCGACGAAGCCGCCCTGGCCGTCCCCCGGGAGGACGACGATACCCCCCGCCCTGGGCCCGTAGGCCTCGGCATTCCAGGATCGGATCGCCAGATCCGGCTTGCGGTCTCCATCGAAGTCACCCGAGACGACTCCGGCCGGCACCATGGATGCCCCATAGATTCCGGAAGGGGTGAACGTGCCGTCTCCACGTCCGTCGAGCACGGCGATCATACCTATGCTTCCGGAGAGCGCCCCGTAGGCCAACGATCCCGACACCACGAGATCCGCATGACCATCCAGATTCCAGTCTCCGACCGCCACCGCCCGCTGATCCAAGGCGACGGAGACGGTGGGCGACAGCCGGGTCTCGTCCGCGAACGAGCCGTCACCCCGTCCGAGGAGGATCGACAGGCCCTCGGGATCCCGGTTGCCGGACACCAGATCCGGATGCCCGTCCTCGTTGAAGTCCCCTGTTTGCAAGGAGGCCGGCGAGACGCCCACCCCGAACGACCGGGGCGCCGCGAACACGCGACCCCCTTCGTTCCGATAGATCGAGACCGAGCCGTGAGCGCACGCTGAGCTGTCGCACTGGTTCAGGGCCGCCAGATCCAAGTCGCCATCGCCGTCGAAATCGGCGCCTACGAGCGCGATCGGCCCGCGGCCGGGCGGCAAGGAAATCTGCCTGGCGGCCTGTAGATACGGATCGTCCGCCCTCATGAACGAGATAGTCACAGCGACGCCGGGGGCGGAATTCCGTGTGGTCGCGATGTCGACGACGCCGTCCGAGTCGAAATCGCCGACGGTCAGTCCATCGACCGAGCCGAGAACGGGTGTCTGCGGACGTTCCTGCAGTCCGTGCCCCCGGTTTAGCAGGATCTCGACGTCCGCATGGGTGCCCACGACGAGATCGGGCTTCCGATCGCCGTCCATGTCGGCGATCGCCGTGACCTTGGCGGCCCCCGACAAGTAGGAAAACGAGGCCGGCAGGCCGAACGGGAGCTCGGGGCTGCCGAGATACACCCTGACCGCTTGAGCCTCATCCAGCGCGACCAGGTCGGTGAAGCCGTCGGCGTTGAAGTCCGCGGCATCGACCAGGCGCAGGACCGGCCCGGGAGCAACGAAGACACCCGAAAGCAGCGGATCGGACAGGCTGGCGCCCGATCCTCCAAGGATGACGGGTACGCAGGCGAGAAGAACGACGAGCGGCCGCCGCGATCTGCTCAAGGTGGACATGCCGGCCCCTCCGTGACGTTTCCTAGCTGGTTTTCGTCCTAAAGTATGGACCGCCCCGGGGAACAATCAACCGGATTCAATGGTCGGATGGCGCGCCTACGGTCGAGGCTCCGCGGAGGCGACCCGACCGCCCGCCGCGTCATCGTTGCGAATCGTGGGATCTCAAGCCATTACGGCATCCACGCGGACAGCGCGTTGCCGTTACGGCATGAAAATGGCGGAATAATTGCCGAAAAAGGATTGACCCGCAAAACCGCGCCGTGACAAGATCTCGGCATACACAAGCGCTCCATTTCACGAGGTGATCCCTTGATGAACGTGCGCCCCAAGGTCACGATGCTGACCGAGAAGGACGTCCGCCTGGTCCACGAGGCCTCGCTCGAGATCCTCGAGAAGATCGGCGTCCTCTACGAGAACACCAAGGCGCTCGACATCATGGAGGCCAACGGTCAAAAAGTAGACCGCGACAAGGGGGTCGCCTGGGTCAAGCCGGACCTGGTCGAGCGCGCCATGAAGACCGTGCCCCGCAAGTTCGTGTTGGCATCGCGCGACGGTAAGAACGACGCGGTGATCGACGGCGAGCAGATGCACCACATGACCGACGGGCAGGCCTCCTTCACCATCGACGAGAAGACCGGCGAGCGTCGCACCTCGACGCTGCACGACCTGGCGCTGAGCACGCTGCTGGCCGACGCGCTGGACCCGATCAAGGTGATGTGGTCGACGGTCTTCCCGACCGATGCCTCGACCGATTTCCGGGCGCTGTTCGAGATGGCCTCGACCTTCATGTGGTCGTCGAAGCATTTCCAGATGGTGGGGGGCGTGCAGGACCCGGACGACGTCCCTTACCTGCTGGCGATGCTCGACGCCGTGTACGGCGACCGGCGCAAGCAGCGCGACCGTCCGTATTTCTCGATGGTCACCTGCCCGGTCTCTCCCCTGAAGCACGACGACATGATGACCGAGGCGTGCATCGCCCTGGCGAAGGAGTGGGTGCCGATCGTCTTCTGGCCGATGCCGCTGCAGGGTGCCACAGCCCCGATCACCGTGGCGGGAACGCTCCTGCAGACCAACGTCGAGTTCCTGAGCGGCCTGGTCCTCTACCAGCTGGTGCAGCCGGGGCTGCCGATGATCTATCCCGCCGGCCCGGAGACGCTCGACATGAAGACGGGCCTGGCCTCGACCGCCTCGCCCGAAGGCATCATGCTCAACCTGCCGTTCGCGCAGATGACCGAGTTCTACCACGTGCCGTACATGGCGGGGGGCATCTGCTCCGACGCGAAGATCCCCGGCATCCAGTGCGCTTACGAGAACATGGCGACCGGCATGACCGCCGCCCTGTCGGGCTGCGACCTCCTGGTCGGCATCGGCATCCTCGAGGACGGCAACACCCTGTCGTTCCCGCAGATGGTGATCGACGAGGAGATGTGCAACATCCTGTCGTTCGTGCGCAACGGCATGGAGCTGACGCGCGAGAAGCTGATGGTCGAATCGATCATGTCCGTCGGCCACTCGCCGAACCACCACCTGGGGCAGCCGTACACGCGCGAGTTCCTGAAGTCGGGCCAGGGGTACTGGCCGAAGATCTCGTTCCGCGGCACGTACGGAGACTGGAAGCGGCGCGGCAAGGACGAGGTGCAGCTGGCGCGCGACAGGATGCGGCTGCTGCTCGACAAGCACGAGGTCCAGCCGCCGCCGAAAGAAGTCCAGGACGAGCTGCGCCGACTCCTCTGCGAGCGCACCGGGTTCGCCCCCAACGACCCGAAGATCGAGGGCGTCTTCCAGCACCCCTGGAAGGAACACCCCTCCTCCTGGCGCTGAGTCCCCGGATCCGGAAAGGACGGCCTGGCGGCTGGAAGAGCCCGGCCTAGCGCCCCGCGCTCGCGGCGGCGATCGCGTCTTCGAGGATGTCCATCCCCTGCTCGAAGAGGGGGCGCTCGATGGTGAGCGGCGGCTGGATGCGCACGAACCACGAGATGCTGTCGTGGATGTAGTAGAGACCGTTCTTCAGGCAGTGCTCGTTGACCCTGGCGGCCGCCTCGAAGTTCTTCTCCCGCGTCTTGGGGTCCTTGATGAATTCGGCGGTGAGCCACAGGCCCTTGCCTCGGACCTCTCCGATGATCCGGTGCTTCTCCTTCATCGCGCGCAGCCGCTTCATGCCGTAGTCTCCCAGCTCGGTGGCATGTTCCAGGACGCGGTCGCGCGCCATGATCTCGAGCGTCTTCGCCCCAGCGGCGCAGGCCGCGGGGTGGCCGGCGTAGGTCCCGGCCACGAACGCCTCGGCCGCGTCGAAGATCTCGTGCCGCCCGGCCACGGCCGCGATCGGCATGGACCCGCCCGACAGGCCCTTTCCGATGACGATCAGATCGGGCTCGACATCCCAGTGCTCGAAGGCCCACATCTTGCCGCAGCGCCCGAAGCCGCTCTGCACCTCGTCGATGCACAGGTACCAGTCGTGCTTGTCGCACAGGTCGCGCAGCCCCGGCAGGAAATCGTCCGGCGGGACCCAGACGCCGGCCTCGCCGACCACCGGCTCGACCAGGACGCCGGCGATCCGCTCCGGTGGCACTTCGTACGTCAGGATGAGGTCCTCGATGTACTCGAGGGTCGCGCGGCCCGCCCCGCCGCCGGTTCGCGAATGCAGCGGCGTCCGGTAGCTGTACGGGTACGGGGCGTAGACGAAGCCGTTGACCAGGGGAGCGACATCCTCGCGCACGTGCGCCTCCAGCGGTCCCGCCGCCATGCAGCCGTACGACAGCCCGTGGTACTGCCCGTAGAAGGAGATGACGAACTGCCTCCCCGAGGCGCGCCGCATCACCCGGAGCGCCGCCTCGACCGCCTCGGTCCCCGTGGTCAGGAACAGCACGCGGTCGGTGCGCTTCGGGCAGACGGCCAGGAGCTTCTCGGCCAGGTCGAGGCGCTGCGCGGTGTTGCCGGCGCTGGTCCAGCACGTGACCCCGAGCTCCCGCATGGTGGAGTTCACCGCCTCCACGACCTCGGGGTTGCAGTTGCCGACGTTGTTGGTCCCCCAGCCCGACCCGAAGTCGATGAACCGGTTCCCGTCGACGTCCTCGATCAGGGACCCCTGGGCCTTGACCGCCATGAACCGGCGATCTTCGGTGGCCCCGTAGGCCCCCGCGGCCATCAGCCGCGACTCCTTCTGAATCAACAGCTTGGACTTGGGGCCCGGGAGCGACGTCTTGACGAGCGAGACTCTCTCTTTGGGAGGCATGCCTCGACTATAAGCCAGCGGCGGGCCGGGGTGTCAAGCGGGGGCGGCCGGGGGAACACCGGTCCACATGGCGGCCCTCAGCGCGCCAGACGGGCGCGGCGGGCCGGGCGCTGCAGCCACTCCTTCACCTGCCGGTCCATCTGCTTCACGCGCTCCGGCTCTTCCGCGGCGCGATCGACCGTCTCTCCGGGATCCAGAGCGACGTGGTAGAGGGAGTGCCGGCCGTCCGATCCCCACTGGATCTTCCAGCCGTCCTGCCGCAGCGCCACGAGGGTGCGGTCGTAGGACGACAGGTCATGGCCCGGGAAGAGATCCTCCATGATTTTGATGAAGTCGACCGGCGGGCCGACGAACTCGCCGATGATCGGCTGGCTCGCGCCGCGCCCGGCTCCCGGCAGCCCCGCTCCGGGCAGGGGGACCGCCTCGACCGGCGTTCCGTCCGGCGGCCTCACTCCCGCGAGCCCCAGGAGCGTCGGGTACAGGTCGTGCATCTGCACCGGCACATCGATCCTCTGGCCGGCGGCAACCGCCGGCGGGTAGCGCAGCACGAGCGGCACGCGCAGCAGGGTGTCGTGCACGCTCAGCTTGTGGTCCATCATGTGATGGTCGCCGATGTTCTCCCCGTGATCGCCGGCGACGGCGACGATCGTCCCGTCGAGAATCCCCTGCCGGCGCAGCAGGTCGAGGACCTCCCCCGCGCGCCGGTCGACGTAGGCGATCTCCCCGTCGTACAGCTCGCTCAGGATCGCCAGGTCGTCGCCGCTCAGATCGGACAGCCCGACGATGTAGCGCATCTCGTCCGGGTGGCCCAGCCGGCTGAGGCGTTGCACGCGCGCCGGGTCGAGTCCCGCGCGCAGGAGTCGCGATCGCTCCGGCTCGGGGGGGTGATACGGCAGGTGCGGCTCGAAATAGTTGATGAAGAGGAAGAACGGCTGGCGCCGGGCGTCGGCGCTGCCCGCGCGCCACTCGAGCCAGCGCAGGACCTTCTCGTTGGTCAGCGCGGCCCCCGTGTCTTCGCTGTCCTTCGGGACCAGCCGCCAGGTCTCGCCGTAGGTGTCGAATCCCTGCTGGAAGTTGTACTCCCTGCCGATCCACGGATTGGCGGTGTAGCCAATCGTCCTGTATCCCGCCGCGTGCAGCGTCTCGGCCAGGGTCACCGCCGCGTCGGGCAGCCGGAGCGAGCCGCAGTCGGTCTTGTGAAGCGAGGGATACTCCCCGGTGAACAGGCTGGCGTGCGCCGGCACCGTCCAGGGAGCGGGCGAAAAGGCCTGCGTGTAGACCGCCCCTTCGCGCGCCAGGTCCTCGAGGTGGGGCGCGGTCGGGCGCGCGTAGCCGCTCCACGGGAAGCGGTCGCCGCGTGCCGTGTCCATCACGATGAGAAGGATGTTGGGGCGGGGGCCTTCGCCGCACCCGGCGAGGAGAAGCACCGACAGGACCGCCAGGAATGAGCGCCAGAGCAAGATGCCGCGCATCCTAGCATCGCGTCCCGACACGGTCAAATCCGGTCCAACGCGGAGACATTCTCTGCATTGAGTTGCGGGCCCGGCGGGGGCGGCGCGGCGCGCCTCATGCTCACACGCGAGGGGGCCTGGGCGTCCATCTGGCGCGCATGGCGCGGCTCGAAATCGGCGCGCCGCGCCGCCCCCGCCGGGCCCGCGACGCACCGCCGGCGATCTCTCTGCGGACCGTATTCGCCCGAGTCGGGTCGAGGGGGGCACGCGCCGGGCATGCCCAGCCACCCGCGACCAGGAATTCCCGGCGCGGGCCGTTCTTGACAGCCCCGGGCCCCTTCGCCAGAATGGCGGCTCGCGCTCAGCGTCCCGCGTCTTACAAGGAGAAACGTCGTGCCTCGATCCCCCTTTCCACCCGACTACCCGGGTGAGTATCCAAAGATCGTTTCGCCCCTGCCCGGGCCGAACGCCAGGGAGTTCATGGCACGGGACGCCAGGACGGTGTCGCAGAACCTGACCAAGGACGTCCCGCTGGTCGTGTCGCGCGCCCAGGGCATGGTGGTGGAGGACGTCGACGGAAATCGCTTCCTCGATTTCGCCGCCGGCATCTCCACGGTGTCGACCGGCCACTGCCACCCCGAGGTCGTGCGGGCGGTGCAGGAGCAGGCCGCCAACCTGATCCACATCTGCTACACCGATTTCTTCTACCCGGTCTACATCGATCTGTGCGAGGAGCTGGCGCGGATCGCCCCCATCCAGGGGAACAAGCGGGTCTTCCTGACCAACTCGGGGGCCGAGGCGGTCGAGACCGCAATCAAGCTGGCCCGCGTGCGGACCGGACGGCAGAAAATCGTCGGCTTCTTCGGCGCCTTCCACGGACGGACCTACGGGGCGATGACGCTGACGGCCAGCAAGCCGGTGCAGCGGAAGGGATACGGTCCGTTCGTCCCGGAGATCCTGCACACGCACTACGCCTACTGCTACCGCTGCCCGGTCAACCGGAAGCCGGAATCCTGCGGCGTCGAATGTCTCGACCTCCTGACCGATTCTTATTTCCACCACTCGGTCGATCCCTCGGAGGTCGCCGCGGTGATCGTCGAGCCGGTGCAGGGCGAGGGCGGGTTCATTCCGCCGCACCGTGACTTCCTGCCGAAGCTCCAGGATCTGTGCCGCAAGAACGGCATCCTGTTCATCGCCGACGAGGTGCAGTGCGGCATGGGACGGACCGGCAGGATGTTCGCGCTCGAGCACTACGGCATCGAGCCGGACATGATCATCCTGGCCAAGGGAATCGCCTCCGGGATGCCGCTCTCGGCCGTCATCGCCCGGGAGGACGTCATGAAGTGGAACGACGGCGGCCACGGCTCGACGTTCGGCGGCAACCCGGTCTCCTGCGCCTCGGCCCTGGCGACGCTCCGGCTCCTCAAAGACGGGCTGATGGAGAACGCCGGGAAGGTCGGAGCCTACCTGATCGAGAAGCTCAAGGCGCTGCAGACGAAGCACAAGGCGATCGGCGACGTGCGCGGCATCGGGCTGATGATCGGCATCGAGGTCGTGGACGGGCGCGCCGGCAACCGGCCCGCCCCCGCGACTCGTCACAAGGTGATCGAGAGGGCGTTCGCGCTGGGGCTTCTGACCCTGCCGTGCGGCGAATCGACGATCCGCCTGTCCCCCCCGCTCATCGCCCGCGAGGGGGACGTCGACAAGGCGGTGGCGATCCTCGACGCGTCGTTCGCGGCCGCCGGATAGAAGCCCCCGTTCAGAGCGTCTTCAGGAACCGCAGCAGGGAGAGGCGCCTGGTCTCCGGTAGGGCCTCGAAGCGGTCGCGCGCGCCCGTCCCCTCGCCGCCATGCAGGCGGATCGCCTCCTCGACGGTCCCGGCCCGGCCGTCGTGCAGGAATGCGCTCTTCAGCCGCAATCCCATCAACGGCTCGGTGCGGAATTCCGACGGCGTCGCCAGACCGAGGCAGACGTCGGCCAGCTTCTCGCCCATGTCGTGCAGGAGCAGGTCGGTGTAGGCGGCCACCGGCCGGCGGCTGAGGGCGCGCACCGTGTTCGTCCCGGTCACGAGCCGCGGCATGTGACACGCGGCGCAGCCGATTTCCCTGAAGACCCTCTCGCCGCGCCGGGCCTCGCGCCCTCCCGGGAGCCGCGACGGCGGAGCCAGGAAGCGGACGAAGTCGTCCGCCCGGGCCAGATCGTCCGCCGTGATCTCCGGATCGGGGGCCGGGTCGACACCCGGCGGGACCGGTTGTCCTCCGATCGCGTCCTCGGCCGGATGGGCGGGGCTGGTGATTCCCTGCTCGAAGAGGAACGCGGCGTCGTTGAATTCGCGCAGATCCGGGACGAACGCCTTGCGTCCGAAGCGGCCGAGACGCCCGTCGGAGAACCGGTTCGGCCTTCCCAAGACTCCGTCATGATCCCGATCCTCGGGGTCGGCCAGGGCCAGGATCGCCTCGTCCGGGACGGCGGCCAGGAGGCCGAACCCCAGGATCGACGGCGTCGTCCTGCGTCCCGTCGAGGTGGCCCGGGCCGGCACCGGCTCCGCCTCGATCCCGAGCGCCTCCTTGAGCGCCGGCGTCACCTGCTGCTGCACGACAGGCCCCCCCTGGCTGACAAGCGGATCGCAGGTCAGCTCCGCCGATCCCGGCGGATCGCCCTCCCGGCTCCTGACCAGGAACTCGGTGGCGTGGATCTCGATCTCGTCCCCCGTACCGCCGCTCTTCGGGTCCTCGTGGCATTCACCGCACGAGGTCGAATTGAACAGCGGCCCGAGTCCGGTCTCGGGCGTGAACTCCCGTTCGAAGATCTCCCGGCCGGTTTCGAACCGCGCCTTCTCCTCCCGGGTCAGCCCCGGAAGGGGATCCCCCGGCTCGGGGGGCCGGATGCACCCGGACAGGATGACCAGCAGGCCCGTCGTCAGGACGGCCACGCTTGCGCTCCGCACGTTCCCTCCCGTGCCTTTCATGTCGCATCACCTCCAATCCTGCCGGCCGCTGGCGCGACCGGGATCAGAATCCCTCGATCCTGAGTGCAACGATTGTGCCGGTGCGCACGCCCGTCAATCCTGGCCACGATCGGCCCGTCAGAGATCCGTCACCGGCGAAATCCGGCATGTCCGGAATCCGGAGCCTAGGCCGCCTTCAGGTGGTGGTCGATCTGGTGCAGGGAGTCGCCGAGCTTCGGCTGCAGATCGCGCAGCCGGTCGAGAAGGGTCTTGCGGAAGAAGAGGTAGCGCTTCTCCGACGCCTCCGAGGGGCGCGCCAGCCTCTCGAAGTAGGCCTCGAGGAGGCTCTGGTACAGATCGTTGGCGGCCCAGATCCGGTTGTAAGACGAAAGGATCGGGTGGACCAGCTCGACATCCATGTTGTCGAGCAGCGAGGAGTTGACCGAGACCTTCCAGGCCGAGACCTCGAACAGCGGATACGGGAGGTTCCCCTTCGGCAGCTCCTCGAGGGCCGCCGACAGGGACGTGGAGTTCCGCTTCAGCTCCCTTTCGATGAACTCGAGGAACTTGCGGCGCTGCCCCTTGGCCTTGCGCCTCTCGCTGTAATGGCTCATGACGCTCGTCATGACCAACCCGAAGATCAGGGTCAGGAGGACGCCGGCGAGCATGTTCGAGGCGAAGCTCACCCAGAAGTCGTAATCGGACAGCATGGCGCTCACCAGAGAGGACATGTCGGCTACAAAAATAGTGTCCGCGGGCAGGAAAGCAAGCGGCGGCGGCCAGGAACCGTCCGGGGATCCGGTGGAGGCGGCGATCGGAATCGAACCGATGTGTGGAGGTTTTGCAGACCTCTGCCTTACCGCTTGGCTACGCCGCCGGCCCGGTCACCAGATTGGTTCAGTGGCGCGAAATTCTACAGGGGGCTTCGGAAGCCTGTCAATCCGGCGGGTGAAACGACGAGGGCCGGCCCCAAGGGGGAGCCGGCCCGGATATTGGAGCGGGAAACGGGAGTCGAACCCGCGACTTCAACCTTGGCAAGGTTGCACTCTACCACTGAGTTATTCCCGCGCACGCCCGGGAGCCCCGGGCGCGACGCCGATCTTAGCGGGCGTTTCCGGCGACTGTCAAGGCGCTGTCCTGGTTCAGGACATGTGAGACGAGGGGTCTCTGGGGGGGAAGGTAGCCAAGAACTGGGCGGGAGTCAAACCACCGAGTGACTGATGGGGTCGGACGTGGTTGTAGACGTGTTCCCAGGCGAGGAGGAGGCGGTTGAT
>DASYUH010000079.1 GCA_036001465.1 Candidatus Polarisedimenticolia bacterium | reverse complement strand
CCACCCCACGCTCCCCGCGCCGAGGCTGAAGAACGCGGGTGCGCCCATCCCGCCGCTCTTCTCGCGACAGGTGAAGACGCCGTGACCGAACTCGCCGCCCACGACGAAGGCCCCCTTCTTGATGCCGGGGAAGACCCCGATGCATTAACGCAAACGGCGGCGAATTTGCGACATGTCTCGGGAGCTCTTGGACGTCAGACGCGAGCCGGATTGGACGAGGCGGCCGGTCCCCGCCGCCGTGATTGAGGACACCTCATGTAGCCACCCGATAGCACGGCACTCCGCTGAAGTTCATGGTGCTGGGGAGCGGCGCCAGGTAGCCGAGATCGCGCAGGGAGGACAGGGCGTCCTCGGCGCGCGCGATCGGCCAGCCGAGGACGCGTGCCAGTCCGGGCGGGGTCCAGACCTGTCCCGGATGGCGGTAGGTCGCCCGCGCCGTCGCGAGGAGATCCTGCTCGCGGCGCCCCGGCGGGTGCGAGTCCGCCGCGCCGGTGAGGGACACGATGGCCATGGCCAGGCACAGCCGACCGACGGCGGGTTCGGGACACTCCACCATCACGTCGTAACGACCCGGCGGCCTGAGACGCGCCCCGGTGACGCCGCTGATTCGTCTCTCGTGGGTGATCGCGGACTCGAAATCGATCACGGCATGCTCGATCAGATGGGCCAGCGCGAGGCCCGCATCGAATGGCATGTCGCGGCTCCCCTGCCCGTCCGTGTGGCCCCCGGCGGCGACGGGAACCGGCGGCCGATCCCGGGCGAACACGTGGTAGGCGTGAGGCCCGCGGCACTGGTGCCAGCGGAATGATGGGGAGAATGCGACCAGCGCCGCCTCGACGCCGGTCAGGACCTGGACCGCCCCGGGATCGTCCCACCGAACGTCGAGGGTGGCCCGCAGGAGCGCCCCGCCGCGGGCCATCCTGCGGTTCAATGAAGCCGCCCGATCCAGAGGACCGTACGCGGTCTCGATGACCTGCACCTCGGGATGGTTACGCATGGCGAGACCCGCGGGGCCCCCGCGGCCGGGGGCCCCGCCTGTCTGCAAGGAGGGTCACTTCTCTTCGAACTTCCCTTCTTCGCGATCCAAGGTTCCCTGGAGCACCACGCGATACTCGCCGGTTTCCGGGTTGATCGAGTCCACCTTCGCCCGCGCGACCGTGCTGTGCAGGATCATCTCGCCGATCTTCGTTCGAAGAACACCGGGAGACGTCGGGGTGGTTTCGAGCAACTTGACGTCCTGGATGTGGAACCGTGCCATGGTCCGTCTCACCTCCTCCCGCGCTTAACGCGTTTTGACTTCGTAGGTGCAGTGCAGGACGACCCGGTAGAGGCGCGAGGCGTCCATCTGGCCGGCCGCGACGGGAGTCCCCTTCCTCGGCCTGATCCGGTGGCGAACCTCGCGGACGGAATTCGGAGAGGGAGGCCGATCCCCTGGAACGTCGTGGGCGCGCGATGGAGTCGTCCGGGGGTTCATCGTGGGTCTCACTCCGATGCGGCGCGGTCCGGTGGATCGATCGGGCCCTCGCGATCCGGCCCGTCGCGCCGCGCGGCACTCCGGGAAGGGCGCTGCCAGGCGGAGGGATCCCCTCTCTCTCCTCCTTGAGGTGGCCCGGCGTTGAGCGCCCGTTGAATCTCCGCGACCAGCACGCTCAGGCGGAACGGCTTGGGAAGGAAGGCGAACGCCCCGGAAAGCAGCGCCCGCCTCGCGACGTCCGGGCGCGCGAACGCCGTGACGAAGATGACCGGAATCTCCGGGTAGCAGCGCCTGACGGCGGACAGGAGCGCGAAACCATCCAGGGCGGGCATCTTCCAGTCCACCACCAGGACGTCGATCGGGTCTCCCAGGAGGGTCAGGAATCCCGTATACGTACTGGAGGCGGTCCGGACGACATACCCCTCCTCCCGGAGCGACTCATCGAGGAAGGCGCGCATCGCATCATCGTCTTCCACGACCAGGACGCGCGCCTCGTCCAGGTCGGCCCCCGCCGTCTGGATCCGCCGCTCGTCCCCAACCGTTCCCAGCAACCCTGCCTGTTCCATCGTTCACCTCGAGACGCCCGAATCGGCGCACGCCTCGTGGCATTGCGAGGCGCATGCCAGACCGGCTCTCCGAGGGAAACTGCTGCAGAGTCGGATGTTGTGCAGTCGGGCGGGGAAGGCCGGGCCCGGGCGCGGCGTGAACCGACTGTGGCGCTTCGCCACGTGCGTGGCGATTCAGGGCAGGTCGCGTGTCCGGGTGGCTCCGATCCCGTAGAGCTCGAGCTTGCGGTAGAGCGTCTTGCGATCGAGACCCAGAAGGCGCGCCGCGGCCGCCTTGTTGCCGCGCACCTCGCGCATCGTGCGCACGATGTGGTCGCGCTCCACCTCCGAGAGGGGCCGCGGCGGCCCGCCAGCCGCCGTGACGGACGCGGGACGCGTGCGCAGGCTCTCGGGCAGATCGTCAAGGCGCAGCACGTCGTCGCGACCGAGGACCAGGGCGCGCTCGATCACGTTCTCCAGCTCGCGCGCGTTCCCCGGCCAGGAGTGCCGGAGCAGCGCGTCCATCGCCTCGGGAGACAGGGCGCAGCCCGATCGACCCAGGCGCCGGCCGTGCTTTTCGAGGAAATGCGCGATGAGCGGCACCAGATCGTCCATGCGCTCGCGCAGAGGCGGCACCCGGATGGTGATCACGTTCAGACGGTAGTACAGGTCATGACGGAATCGGCCGCCGGCGACCAGCGACTCCAGGTCGCGATGCGTCGCCGCGACGATCCGCACGTCGACCGGGATCGGAGCGGGGGCTCCCAGGGGGTGAACCTCCTTCTCCTGCAAGACCCTCAGGATCTTGGCCTGCAGCGAAGCCTGCATGTCGCCGATTTCGTCCAGGAGGACGGTCCCGCCCTGCGCTTCCATGAGCAGACCGCGCCGGTCTTCGCGGGCGTCGGTGAACGCGCCGCGCCGGTGCCCGAACAGCTGGCTCTCGAGGAGCGTCTCCGGAATGGCCGAGCAGTTGACCGCCAGGAACGGCCGGGAGCTCCGCCGGCTGCCGGAGTGCAGGGCGCGCGCCAGGAGCTCCTTGCCGGTGCCGCTCTCGCCCGTCAGGAGCACGGGGGTGTCGGCCGTCGCCGCCCGCCGCACGAGATCGAGCACCTGTTTCATCCCGGGGCTCTGCGCCACGATGGCGAAGCGCCGCTCCTCGAACGCCTCCCGCAGGCGCCGCACCTCGTCCCTGAGGTGCTTTTCCCTCAGGGCGCTTTCCACGGTGGCCAGGAGGCACTCCATCCGGAACGGCTTCGCGAGGTAGTGGTACGCGCCGGCCTTGATCGCCCCGACCGCCGTCTCGATGCTGCCGAAGGCGGTGATCATCACGACGGGGAGATCGCGGTCGCGGGCCCGAAGCTCGGCGAGCAGCTCGTCCCCCTGCATGTCGGGCATCCTCAGATCGGTGATCACCGCGTCGACCGGTCCCTCGGACAGCCGGTCCAGCGCCTCGGGGCCGCGCCTGGCCCCGATCACCCGGAAGCCTCGATCGTGCAGCTCCTCCTCGAGGAAGAGCCGCATCTCCTCGTCGTCCTCGACGACCAGCAAGGTGCCGTTGTCCGTCACGACGCCATGTCCCTGGGGAGCGCGCCGGCCTGCGGCGAGACCTCGGGCAGGCACACGGTCAGCCGGGTCCCGCGTCCGGGCTCGCTCTCGATGTCGAAGAAGCCGCCGTGCTCGCGCACGATGCCGTAGGAGACCGACAACCCCAGGCCGGTCCCGCGGCCGACGTCCTTGGTGGTGAAGAACGGGTCGAACACGTGATTCAGGTCCTCCGGCGCAATACCCGTCCCGGTGTCCTCGAACGCGACGGCGATGAACGGCTGCGGGTCGCCGTTCCCTTCGGGGTGCGTCCTGACGACGCGTTGCGCCGAAACCCGCAGGGTCCCGCCGTGCGGCATCGCATCCAGCGCGTTGGTGCCCAGGTTCAGGAAGACCTGATGGATCTGATCGGCGTCGGTCAGGACCGCCCCGGCGCCTCCGGTCAGGTTCGCGACGACCCGCACCCTTCCCTCCTCGAACTTCTGCCCGAGGAGCTCGAGGACCCTGGCGAGGATCGGGGCGAGATCGGTCTTCGCCAGACGCGGCTCGCGCATGCGCGCGAACTCCAGCATGTCGCGGACGATCCGCGCGATCCGCTCCATCTGCGCGCAGATGATCTTCAGGCTGCGCGTCGCCGGCTCGTTCTCGCCCATGGAGCGCAACAGCCGCTCGGCCCTTCCGCCGATGATGTTCAAGGGCGTGCCGATCTCGTGAGCCAGCCCGGCCGCCAGGCGGCCGATCGCGGCCAGACGCTCGGCGTGGCGCATGCGCGCCTCCATCCGCCGCCGCTCCTCCTGCTCCTCCACCAGGAAACGCTGCGACGCCTCCAGGCGCTGGCACATGCCGTTGAATTCCTGCGCCAGCCGGCCGAACTCGTCGGTGCGGCGCACCGGCACGCGGGCGCGCAGGTCCCCCGAGCCGACCTCGCGAAAGCTCGAGGCCAGGTCCGCGATCGGCCGCGCCACGCTGACACGGGTCACCAGGAAGACGATGCCGGTCGTGACCAGGATCATGAGCGTCGTCAGCGTCATGATCGAGTTGCGTGCGGCGCGCGCGTCCTCCTCGATGTACGACTCGAGCTGGAGAAGCTGCAGGGCGCCGAGGATCTGTCCCTTGGTGTCGCGCAGCGGCACGATGAACGTCAGGACGAGCTGATCGTCGAGACGGCCGGGGGTCGCGGAGGGGGTCCCCTTCTCCAGGGCGGTGCGCAGGGCCTCGGCCGCAAGAAAAGGATAGGGCTTCAGGTGGGGGGGATCGTAGATGACCGTCCCCTGCTTGTCGAAGATCCGCAGTCCAAGGACCCGCTCGTACCCCGTGACCTTGTCGATCAGGGCGCGCACGTCCTCGATCTGCCCGTCGCGCAAGGCGTCCTCCAGGGCGATCTGGACCGTCAGGGCCAGGGCGCGCCCTTCGCGGGCGAGCTCATCCTGGAGGAGCTCGCGGCTCTTGCGCTGGTCGATGTAACCGAACAGGACCATCACCAGGATGAGGGGACCCGCGAGATAGAGAATGAGCCTCGTGCCCAGTGTCATGCACGAGTCTAGCCCCGGATGGCGACGCCGACCACCGCGCCCGGAAGGGAACGGGGGCCGGCGTCTGGGTTCCCTACCCGCGCTCGGGGCGGGAGTACCTCGACGCGACTTTCACGAACGGCGCCGCGGAGGCCGGCGTGGGAACGGAGTGGTCCAGCAGGAGCTCGTGCGCCGTCACGGGGGTCCCATAGAACGTCGCGTTGGCTTCCGTGTCCGGCTTCACGACCGCGCCCTCGAGGGCGGCCCCGAGGAAGACGCCTCGTGAGCGGGACCACGACAGGATCTGGGCGTGCAACTGGGCGTCGGTGGCGGCCTTCGCCGTTCGCCCGACCGGGCCTGCAACCGCGGCCGCGTCACCCCCCAGCGTGAACCGGTCCTTGAGGAGGTG